>JBBSAN010000335.1:0-7153 GCA_038252265.1 Chloroflexia bacterium | reverse complement strand
GGGGCGGTAGTAGTTGCCGGGGCAGGGTTCGCCCGGCCCGCCGCAGGGGTAGCCGCCGATGACGCTGTGCGCCGCCAGTTGCTCCACCCACCCCCAGAAGGTGCTGCCCGGCGGTACGTCCGCGAACGTCTGTTGGCTGCTGGGCACCGGGTCGGCAAAGCCTGCCGCCGCCGCGACGATCTTCGACACCTGCCCCCGCGTGACGTTGTTATTGGGCCGGTAGTACGCGCCGGGGCAGGGTTCGCCCGGCCCGCCGCAGGGATAGCCGCTGACGATGCCGCGGCAGGCCAGGCAGCGGATGAATGTGTAGAACGTGCTGCTGGTCGGCACATCGGTGAACGTGAGGGCGCAGGCCGTGCTCGTCGGCGTAGAGACCACCGTCGGGGTTTGGCCTGTCTCCGTGGCCGAGGGCGTGGCGACCACGGTGAGCGTCGGCGTGCTGGTGAGGCTGGGGGCAGGGGTCGGCGTGCTGCTCGGGGCCGGGGTCGACGTGCCGCAGGTCCAGGGGGTGTAATGCAGGATCAACGCGCCGAGGCTGTCCGTGCCTACTGCCCAGATATCCGTTGCCGTGCGTGCCGCCACCCCATAGAGGACGTTATCGCTCCCACCGCTATTGGGGCTGGGGACGACGACCCAGTTGCTGCCATTCCAATGCTCGATCAGGGTGTGGTATGGGTCAGCACCGTCGCGGGCCGTGCCTCCGGCCCAGATATCGTCGCTGGCGACCACCGCCAGCCCGGAAAGGGTGTTGCCGTTGTTGCCGCCGTTGGGGCTGGGCTGGATGCTCCAGTTCTGGCCGTCCCAATGTTCTGTGAGTGTCCCGCTGTTGGCTGCGCCGACCGCCCAGATATCGTTGCCCGCCACCGCGCCGACCCCATAGAAGGTGTTGGCCCCGTTCGGGGTGTTGGGGCTAAGCACCCGGATCCAAAGGCTGCCATCCCAGTGCAGCACCAGGGTCTGATACGTATGGGTCACGACCTGGTCATCATACCGGCCTACCGCCCAGACATCATTGGCGGCGACCGCCGTCACACCCAGGAGGGCGTTGCTGGCCCCACCGAGGTTGGGCGTGGGCACGCGGATCCAGGCCTGCCCATCCCAGTGCAGCGCCAGGGTCTGTGTGCCGGAGGCCCCCACCGCCCAGACATCGTTCGGGGCGACCGCCGCCACCCCGGCGAGGGTATCGTCCCCGATCAGGGGGGTGGACACCACGCCCCAGGCGCTGCCGTCCCAATGTTCGATGAGTGTCCCCCGCAGCCCCCCGCCGCGATCATAGCTGCCCACCGCCCAGACATCATTGGCCGCGAGGGCCGTCACGCCGGTCAGGCGATTATCCCCGCTGCCAACGTTCGGGCTGGGCACCACGCTCCAGATGCTGCCGTCCCAGTGGGTGATTAGCGCGTGTACAAAACCATTCGCGGACTGGGTGCCCACTGCCCACACATCGTCGGCGGCCAGGCTGGTCACGCCGGTCAGCACCTCCGCTCCTTGCGCCGGGTCGGGGGCCGGAACGATCCGCCAGTCCAGCACGCTGGTGACGCAGGTCGGCGTGGCGGTGACCGTGGGTGTCGGCGTGCGCAAGGGCGTGGTGAAAGGCGTGGGAGTGGCGGTCCATCCGGGCGAGGGGCAGGTAATGTCGGTGCTGACGGTGACCGTGTAGCTGCTACACCCGGCTCCCGGATTGGCCTCGGCCACCACCAGGTCGAAGTACCCGCGGGCACAGCAGGGAATATAGAAGGAGTACGATCCACTGGGGCTGATCGCGGTCCCCGCCTGGTACTGGGCGCAGAGATTGGTCGGATTAAAGGTGTAATAGGCCGCGCTGATCACCGCGTTGGCTCCGGTGCAGGCGGGGGCATTGAGCGTGATCGTGATGCAGTTATAGAGGCTGGTCAGGTTCACGAAGCGGTACACATCATAGTGCCGGGGCGCGGAGTCGACTACCCCTGGGCAGCCCGGCCAGTAATGGCACACGCTGGTCGGGCCGTTCGGGTTGAGGCTTCCGGCCTGGGTGGGGTCACTGTTGGTGATCGACCCCTGGAGCGTGGTGCAGGCGTGCGGGGTGTAGGTGGCCGTGGGCGTGATCGTGGCTGTGTTTGTGGGCGTGAGTGTGGCTGTGCTTGTGGGTGACGGCCCACCTACCGGGGGTGCCGCGCCCGCGTGCGCCCCCCTACCTGCCCCTAGCCCCAGGCCCAGCAGGAGCAGGCCGATCCCGGCCAGGCCGATTTGTAGTGCCTGATAAAAGTGCCGCATAGGTGCCTCCCGACTGGTTCGCTGCGTGCTGGTCGATCCGTCACGTCTCTTCTCATTAAACGTGACCCGCCTCGTTCTGTAAAGAGTTTGGCGGTATAATGAGGGGGATAATTTGAGGTACAAAATGGAGACCGGCAGAGGGACGGCGCAGTTCGCCGGAGACACTGAGGTGTTTGGGCAATGGCTCAAGGCGCAGCGCCGTGCCCTGGACCTGACCCAGCACGCCCTGGCCGCGCAGGCGGGCTGTTCCCCGGAGACGATCAAAAAGATCGAGGCGGGCCGCCTGCGCCCTTCCGAGCAGTTGGCGGCGTTGCTGGTCGCCCTGCTCCCCATCCCCCGCGACGAGCAACCCGCCTTTGTGCGCTGGGCCAGGCTGGGCATCCGCCCGCCCCCTGCGCCGCCCATCAGCCCCGCCCGCTTCCCGCCCGGCACGCTCCCCGCCGCGCCCACCGCGTTTATCGGGCGCGAGCAGGAGGTGGCCGAAGTGGGGGATCTCTTGCGGGCGGGAGTGCGGCTGCTCACCCTCACCGGCCCGGCAGGCATCGGCAAGACCCGCCTGGCTCTTCAGGTGGCCGGGGCGCTGGGGCCAACCTTCCCCGCCGGGATCTTCTTTGTCCCCCTGGCCGCCCTGACCGATCCCCGGCTGGTCGCCGACCAGGTGGCCGCCACCCTGGGCATCCGCGAAAGCGAAGGTCGGACGCTGCCGGTCACCCTGCTAGAGACGCTGGCCGGGCGGCACCTCTTGCTGGTGCTCGACAACTTCGAGCAGATTCTTCCGGCGCGGCAGTTCGTGGCCGAGCTGCTGGCGGCGGGATCGCAGGTGCAGATTCTGGTCACCAGCCGGGCAGTGCTGCACCTTTACGGCGAGTACCGCTTCCCTGTGCCGCCCCTGCAACTGCCCGACACCCGCCATCCGCTGCCCCCGGAGCACCTGTCCCAGTACGCCGGGGTCCGCCTGTTTGTCGAACGGGCCAGGGCCGTTCAGCACAGCTTCGCCCTGACCACCGACAACGCCCCGGTGGTGACGGAGATCTGCCAACGACTTGACGGCCTGCCCCTGGCCCTGGAACTGGCCGCCGCCCAGGTCCACCGCTTCGCCCTCCCGGCGCTGCTGGCCCGGCTGGATGGGCGGCTGGCGCTGCTGACCGGGGGGCCGTGGGACCACTCTGCCCGCCAGCAGACCCTGCGTGGGGCGATTGCCTGGAGCGATGACTTGCTGAACGCGGCGGAGCAACGCCTGTTCTACCGGCTGGCGGTCTTCCAGGGCGGCGTCACGCCGGAAGCTGCTGCCGCTGTGGCCGGGGATAATCCGGCCACGGCAGACACTCTGGAGGCGCTGGCCGACCAGAGTCTGCTCCAGCGGATCACCGGCCCCGGCGACACCCCCCGCTTCGCCCTGCTGGAGACGATCCGCGAGTATGCGGTGGAACGGCTCACGGCGCAGGGGGACGCGGCCTCTGCCCGCCAGGACCACGCCGCCTATTTCCTGGTCCTGGCCGAGCACGCCACCCCCGAGTTGTCGCGGCGCGACCAGGCGCTGTGGCTGGCCCGATTGGATCAAGAGCACGATAACCTGCGGGCTGCACTCCGGCACCTGCTCGATCAGGGCGACACGCCCGGGGCGGCGCGAATCGGGGGGGCGCTGGGGCGGTTCTGGTATCTGCGTGGCTATTTTACCGAGGGCCGCCGCTGGCTACGGGCCGCCCTGGCCGATCCGTCCCTGCTCCCGGTCCCGGCGCGGGCCACGGCGCTCCATTGGGCCGGGGTGCTGGCCTGGAGCCAGGGCGACTATGCCGAAGCGCGGGCGCTGCTGGAACAGGGATTGGCCCTGCGCCAGGGATTGGACGAGCCGTCCGGCGTCGCCGCTGTGCTGACCAGCCTCGGCGCGGTCGCTTTGACCCAGGGCGACTATGCCCGCGCCAGCACGCTGTTTGCCCAGAGCCTGGCCCTGGTTCGGGCGGCGGGGGACCCCTCCGGCGCGGCCCTGGCCCTCGCCAATCTGGGCCTGGTCCGGCTTGACCAGGGTGCCTATGCCGAGGCCACCGAACTGCTTCAGGAGAGCCTGGCTCTGCGGCGCACGTTAGGCGACCGGCAGAGCATCGCCCAGTGCCTCAACAACCTGGGGATCGTGCTGCGCTGCCGGGGCGAGTATGCAGCGGCCCGCGCGCTACACACGGAGAGCCTGGCCCTCTTTCGGGCGCTGGGTGATCCCTGGAGCGAGGCGCTGGCCCTGGCCCACCTGGGGGTGGTGCGGCTGCATGAGGGCGCGACAGACGAGGCCGCCCGCCTGCTGCGGGAGAGCCTCACCATCTTCGGGGAGCAGGGGGTGAAGCCCGGCATTGCCACCTGCCTGGACGGCCTGGCCTGGGTGGCCGCCGGGCAGGCAGAAGACGAGCGGGCGGAGCGGCTGGCGGGCGCGGCCACGGCGCTGCGCGCCGCCATCCAGGCTCCCCGGACCCCCGCCGACGAGGCCGCGCACCACCGGCACATGACCCCGGTGCGCCGCCGCCTGCCGTCCGCAGCCCTGGCAGAGGCCCACGCGGTGGGGGGCGCGTTGCCGCTGGCCGAGGCTGTGGCCTACGCGCTGGCGGGATAAAGGAGGCGCGACGCCGCATAGACCCCATCGCCCGCCAGCACAGCGGCGATGTAGTCACGCCCGCCCGCAGATCACCTGCGGGCGGGCGTGCTCCGATGCTGTACTTGCGTGGGGGTGGTCGCCGGATCAAGCGCCCGAATGCTCGCTGGTCAAGCCTGCCGTCTGGCCCACGGGGGAAGGCGGGATCGCCGGGCCAGGGACCGATCCGAGATAGGTTGGCAGCCCGGCGAGCGGCACAAAGGCCCCCTGCGGCGTAACCACGCCGTTACAGCGGGCGCAATAGCGCAGTTCCCGCCACTTCGCCTCGCTGCTGCGACTCTGTTCGTACGCAGCCAGCGCCACCTGGTAGGCTGCCTGCGCCCGCTGTTCGGCCTCGGCATCTTCCTGTGCATCGCGGATGTAATACTCGCGCAAGCCCAGAATGGGCAGCTTCTTGAGCACCAGTTGGCGGAAGCCGACGATGATCACGATCAGCACGATGGCAATCGCCGTCCCCAAAAACTCGACCAGATCTTCATCAATACGGCTCACCAGCAGATAGGCGATAAAGGTGAGCACCAGCCAGCTGAACAGCAGGGCCAGATCCAGCCTGCTCCCAAAGCTGCGCGAGGTTTCGGGCGATGTCTGGCGATACTTGGACGCTGGGAAATCGCTCTTCTGCGGCAGCACCGGCACTGCCGGGGGCGCGAGTTGCTGGCGGATCTCGGCGGTGATCGCCAGCGGCGCGGCTCCGGCGGCAGCCTGCACCGCCGCGTCCCCCGTGGCGACCCCGGTGAACACCTCCGTGATCGGCTGGACGGCATCGGCTTGCCCGCAATTAGGACATGCTGAAAAGGCCTGTGGTTGCATATGCACTACATTTGCACTTTTTACAATTCGTGCCTGGCCGTTCGCGGAGCCTATCCACATCTTGCGGCAGATTGCCGCATTGGCCCTAAATGTGGCCTCCGTATGACGTTTAATCAAAAAGTGCAAATGTAGTGATATGGTCTCCTCCCACGAATTTGGTCGTATTCTAACACAAAGTCGTGCTAGCTGTTCACCGTTGCCTGGCGTGGGATAGCCGCTGCCAGTGCCGAATAGTACAACGAGGCCGTCCTTGGGGGACGGCCTCGCTGCGTGGTGGGCCGGGGCGTGCAACCCCGTCCCTGGCGACGGTGATCAGCGCCGTTGCGGGGTGGCGCAGTTGGGGAAGAAGGCTGCGGCGGCGATCTTCGCCATCTGCCCGCGCGTGGCATTGTTGTTCGGGCGGAAGTAGGGCCGGTCCATCGGCGCGACGCACGGCTCGAACGCGCCGCCGCAGGGGTAGCCCCCGACGATCCCGCGCGCCGCGATCCGCTCAATGTAGAGATAGAAGGTGCTGCCCGGCGGGGCATCCTCGAAGGTCTGGCCGGTGGGCGTTTCGGTGTAGCCCGCCGCGCCGGAGACGATCTTGGAAAGCTGGCCGCGCGTGACGTTGTTGTTCGGGCGGAAGTACGGACGGTTGCCCGGGCTGATGCACGGCTCGAACGGCCCGCCGCAGGCATACCCCTGGATGATGCCCCGCGTGGAGAGCCGTTCGATGTAGAGGTGGAACGTACTCCCCGGCGCGACATCTTCAAACGTCTGCTGGGTGCTCGGCACCGGATCCGCGAACCCCGCCGCTGCGGCGACAATCTTGCTCACCTGGCCGCGCGTCACGTTATTGTTGGGGCGGTAGTAGTTGCCAGGGCAGGGTTCGCCGGGGCCACCGCAGGGATAGCCGCCGATGATGCCGCGGCAAGCCAGGCAACGCACATAGTCGTAGAACGTGCTGCCCGGCGGCACATCGTTAAACGTCACCGCACACACCGTCGCGGTGACGGTGGGAGTCGGCGTCCGGCTGGGGCCGATCCCGGCTGTACCGGTTGCCGTGCTGACCGGGCTGGTCGTGGGGCTGCTGCTGGGCGGCACCGTTCCCGTCGCCGTCGCGCTTGTCGTCGCCGTGGGGGTCATCGAGGGGATGACGGTCGGCGTATTCGTCGGCGTGTTCGTCAGTGTCACCGTGGGGGTGTTGCTCGGCGTATTCGTCGGCGTGTTGCTCGGCGTGTTCGTCGGTGTCACCGTGGGGGTGTTGCTCGGCGTGTTCGTCGGGGTGTTGCTCGGCGTATTCGTCGGGGTATTCGTCGGGGTATTCGTCGGGGTATTGCTCGGCGTGTTCGTCGGGGTGTTCGTCGGGGTATTCGTCGGGGTGTTGCTCGGCGTATTCGTCGGGGTATTCGTCGGGGTATTCGTCGGGGTATTGCTCGGCGTGTTCGTCGGGGTGTTCGTCGGGGTATTCGTCGG
>JBBSAN010000334.1:0-7159 GCA_038252265.1 Chloroflexia bacterium | reverse complement strand
TCCCAGGTGGCGGCGGCATCGAGTAAGGCCTGCAACGGGACCTGGACATCGGACGCCGCCGGAATCTCACGGAGACGATCGGCCACGTAGCGGGCGGGGTTGGCCGTCGTCACCGGGGGGCGCAGATCGGTGAGCAACAAGGTTTGCTGCCAGAGTTCGGTAAGCAAGACCTCGACCTTCGCGGGCGTGGCACCGGGTGTCGTATCCAGCAGATAGGCGGCCAGGTCGGCATAGGGGATCGGCAGGCGGGCGCGGGTCAGCGCCCGCTGCACGGCACCCGTCGCCCGCACCGACACTCCCTGGGCCATGTCGGCTTCGGCCAGGGCGGCCCGCTCGGCGAGGACGAAGCGTCCCGCGTGGAGGGTGGCGGCGGGGTTAGCGACCAGGCGCAGGTGCTGCCGTACTGCGGGTCGCGCCTCAACCTGCCGAACCAGCGCCAGGAGCCAGCCCATATCCGGACGGGTGCGCGGGCGCGCCGGGGTCCCGGCCAACGCCAGGTCGGTGCCCGGCCCCCACGCGCCGAGGGCTACCCCGGCGAAGAGGCCATAAGGAGTGGGCCGGCTGGACATGCGGATGAGATAGCGGAGCAGCCTGGAGCGCAGGCGCGCCGCATCGCGGGGGGTTAGCGCCCCGCGCTCGTCCCGCTCGATAGCATCCATGAGGGCGCTACTACCCACGGCCAGCGCCCGCCGCACCTCGGGCTGCTGCAACAAGGCACTGCCCACCGCGAGATGGGACGCGGGCGGCTCCGGCGCAGTGGTGCTGTCCCCAGGGGGCGGGGTGCTCAGGGCCTGATAGGCTTCGATGGGGAGCAGCGGCGTGCGGACGAGCAGGAAGTCCAGCGGCACATATAAAGAGTCCGTTCTACCCGCCGCCGGCAGCGGGGTTGGGCGGGCACGGGGGGTGCTACGTCGCGGCATGGTGGGCTTGCATCCTTTAGCTGAGGAGAAAGAGGCGGTCCCAGGCCGGTTCGACGCCGGTCGCTGCCGCCAGTAAGACCAGGGCGACCCCCGGTGCCCCATCCAGCAGGCCGGGTTGGTCCACCCGCCGCCCCTCTTTTTCGATGCTCCGGTAGCCCAGCAGCGTGTCTGGCTCCGCTAAAGCCAGGAGCTGCGTGGTGAGGGCTTGCGCGGCTTCGCGGAACTGGGGCAGGCCGGTGTCGTGCGCGAAGCGCAAGGTGATCTGCAAGAGACCGGCGACCCCGTGGCAGAAAGTCGGTGAGTCGATGCGGCGCTCGGCAATAGGCCGCCGGTAGACGGCCTCCATGGCCGCGATCCCCAGGGCCTGGTAGCCCGGGTGATCAAGCGCCGTGCCCGCCAGCCACAACGATCGCGCGACGCCCGGCCCACCGTAGCACCAGGCGCTGCGGCTATACCCCACCGCACGCTCCGGCGCATCCAGGGGCACGCCGGTGGGCCAGTTGACGCCCCAGGCATCCTCCAGGTAGTGCCCGGCCAGCCAGGCGGCGATCCGGTCAATAGCTGCGGGTAGCCCTGGAACCGCCACCCCCGCCCGGTAGGCCAAGGCCAGCACCGCCAATGGGCCAGGAATGCCGTGGGCCAGGCCGCAATTGAGGTTGCCATTGGGGTACGATTGCACCATGTACTCATCGAGCAGGGAGGCGGGGGAGTGCCAGTGGGGGAGGCCCGCCTCGTCGCCCGCGAGCGCGACCAGACTCGCCACCACCTCTTGCAAGGCGGCCTGTGCCGCCGATTCGTCCTGTCGTGTGAGGAGATAGCTCCCCATCCCGGCCAACCCCGAGATGAGATCGTACTGGCTAACGGCGACCCCCTGGCGCTGCCGGGCCAGGTTGGTCGCCTGCGTGATCGCCTGGGGAAACAGTGCCTCGTCGAGCGTTGCCAGGAGCCGGCGATAGCGGGTGCCTTGCTGCGAGAGGTACCCGGCGGCGAACGCCAGCCCGCTTAACCCGGCCCACAAACCCGGCGGCAGATAGGCCGTCTCTGCCGCTCCCTGGGCGGCGAGGGTCAGATACGTGTGGCCGACCCGATCCCACTCCTCGTCCGGGAAGCAGGCATCCAGGTAGCCGCACATCACCGCCAGCCCGGCCCAGCCCTGGGCCACACTGTAGGGCACCCAGTACACCGCCTGCGGGACCGTACTCTGCTGCTCGGCAACCGCCACCGCCGCTTCCACCTGGACCGGGCGGTGCAGCCGCGCCGCGACGAGGCGCGCCCTTTGAGCCGCCACCGCCGCTTGCTCCGGAGCGAGAACCGGCGACCACGTGCTCGTACTGGTGCTCAACAGGATCTCCCTTTGCGTCCATGCTGCCGATCGGTTAGCCGCAGAGCGGGTTGGGGCCGCCACAGGTGTGCTGGTGGCATTGGGTGGCGCAGGTCTGGCAGGTGGCCTGGTTGCAGGTCTGGCAGGTGGCCTGGTGGCACTGCGTTTGGCAGGTCAGGCAAGTGGCCGCGCAAGTGACCGCGCAGGTCGCCTGGTTGCAGTGCGTGGCGCAAGTCAGACACGTGGCCCCACAGGTGACCTGGTTGCAGGTGACCAGGCAAGTGGCCGCGCAGGTGGCCTGGTTGCAGTGCGTGGCGCAGGTGACGCACGTGCCCAGGCAGGTGGCCTGGTTGCAATCGGTGGCACAGGTGACATCAGTCGGGCAGACGGCGTCGGTGAAGCACACGGCGGCTAGTGGGAGAGTAACCGGTATTTCGGGTTCCGGTTTTCCGGCGGGGCCAGCACCACCCCCAGTCCCACCCGTGGTATGCATCAGGCGGATATCGAGATCAAATTCGTCGGAATAGTTGAGAGCCATGCTTACTGCTCCTCTCCCACTTTCGTGATAGGCATTGGTCCGATTCCGCAATGTTCCAATGGGGCGGGGCCACTTTCCCCCTAATCAGGGCATATTATACACCGATTTCGACATTGTGTATATGGAGCGCGATGGCGACTCCCTCCAAAATGAGGTGGTGACCCCCAACGACCGTGCTGGCGGGGCCGGATCGGCGCTTAGGGGCTTTCCGGGGCGGGTTGCTGATGGAGTTTGTCCAGCAGCGCCTGGATGTTGCCGCGTGGCAGGTTAAGCACCGGCACCAGGCGGCTTGCCGTAGCATCATCAAGCTGGGTGGGCAAGCTGCCCACATCAGGACCTAAATCACGCGAAGAAGGATCACCCCCAGCACTCTCCGGAATGAGGCCACCCCGCGACCCTCCCGGTAAGAGATACCCCTTCAGGGCATCCGCAAAGGCATCCTGGGGTGAAAATGCTGATTCCAGGCCCAACTCCCGCGAGGCCTGGTCCGGCGGGTCCATCCAGAGAAACCAGGGACCGTCCCCCCACTGCCGCGGCGCAACCTGCCCGGCCAGGGAGTCGAGGGGGACCAGCGCGGGGGCGGTCGTGCTGGCCCCCACGATCAACCACCAGCTCGGTAGCAGCATGGGCGGGCCGGTGAATACATACGAACCTGGCCCGTGCACGCGCAGGTCTAACGCTTCGACATCGGGATGGGTGCCCAGCAGGGTACGCAGGTGTTGAACCACTGCTCCCAGCAGATCCAGATCGGGCGGTTTGTCCAGCAACAGCAGGTGGGCACCCAACAGGCCCAGCGCCGGGTTTTCATGGTCGCCCGCCAGCATGACCCGTAGCTGATCCGACAGGACCTGCCGTTGATTAGCCAGACCTGCCCGCGCCAGATCCGCTAAACGCAAATCAGGGCTGCCAGGGTGGAACCCTGTACCGAGGCGGGTGAGCAGGATCGATGCGCCGGGTAGATCGGCCCGCCGCGTGTCTGGCCCGCCATAGGTTCGCTGGAGCAGGAAAACCTGGGTCTGCCACCCTGGTGAGGCAACGAGGGGTTGCTCTAACGTCTCCCCTGTCGGCAGTTGCAGGACCAGGCGGTAGGTTCCCGGATTCAAGGCCACATTACAGGCGGCCCAGGGATCCTGCGAAGTGTTGTCGAGATTATGGGTTCCTTCTTTACTGAGATCCACCTGAAGCTGGCCTTGCCCATCTTCGAGAATCAGCCCCTGGGCGGGGTGCGGATAAGGGGTCTCCGGCTGATTGGATGCGGGCCGTGGTGCCGCATAGTCGCGGGCGAAAACAAAAATGCTGCTGCCCTGGCCGATGGGGCGATGCGTCGTCGTGCTCGCCGCCTGGGCCGCCGCCTGATGATAGTCACGCAGGCAGGCCGTATCGTCTAAGGGGGCGGGCGAGGCATAGACCAGGTGGGGGAACTCCACCAAGGCCTGCTGGTCTCCGGCACGGAGGATTACGTGCTTCTCTGCGGTCGCGTTGGCCGTGCTCACCCGCACTTTATAGATGCCCGGATCGAGGGGGAATTGCACCGTCCCAGAACCGTGGGAGACCAGACGGAACTGGCCGTCGAACACAAATACCTCGGCCACCTCGTCGGCAGGATGAATGGTGAGGGCCACTTGTGTCGTTGGATTAGAACTGGACATGGACATCTCCCCCCCCAAGCACTTCGGCCACTTGCTCGCTATCACCCACCAGTTGGACAAGGTACATGCCGGGCGTAAGGGCCAATTGCCAAACCGGGGGGGTGGCCGTGGTCGAGGCAACCACGTGGAAATCTTTGTCGCGCCGCACCTGGATCGTCTTGCCCGCTGCCGTGGCCGGCAGATGAACGATAACCGGAACCTCTGCTTGCCGGGCCGTCGGAACCGGGACCTCCGCCAATACAAAACTATCGCACTGCCCCTCCGGGGGTCCGCACATAATATCGGGCTGAGCGGCATCCGGTACCTGATGGTACAAGTAGTCTCGAAGCGAGAGGCCCGTGATTTTGCTGCTGGTGCGCGATTGGCGGGCCAGCCCCTCCTTCAGCCCTTTGAGCAGGGTGGTCGTAAACACGCCGTGCCACTGACCATCCGCCATTTGCTGCTCGCGGGCGGGCCGTGCCCACTTGGCACCTAAGGCATAGAAGTACTTAATGTCACCCACCTGGGTCAGGTCCCCGGTAATCGGCAGGAACGGCGGCGGGCGCGGCGTCAGGGGGTACTGATCCCGGCAGCAGTCCATAATGAGGACGATCTCGTCGAAGAACCCGGCCTGGGCCACCCATTGGGCGATAGATTTACCGGGCACGCAATAGATCGCGGCCTGGGGGATGACATTCGCCATCAAGAGACCGGCCTCCAGGTCCTGGGGACCGCCCAGCCCCAGGCCATGACCGGCCATGTAAATGTAGAGCCGGCGGCCAACACGGAATTCCCCCGTCTCTTTATTGTTCTCCTGCGCCAGCAGATAGAGCTTCAGAAAGGCGTTCTCGATATCCTGGGTGACGGGTAAGGCCTGGAGGACGGAGGCGAACGGCGGGTGATAGCGCGAGGAGAGGATGAGTTCCACCTGATTGGCGGGAACGGCCCCACCATCCGGGGCGGTGAGCCACGCGGCGAAGGCCTGAGCATCGTTCTCCGGCCCTTGCAGGGGGGCGTGGTCCGGGTCGGTCGGATCATCCAGCCCTGGATACACCTGAATACCGACCACGATTGCCCGATCGTCTTGTGCCATCGTCTTCTCCTCTAGCCGGACCGGCACCACAGAGGCCTGCCGCCCGGAGACGCGCCGCGCCGATTCTGCCTGGCTATGGATCCTTGACCTTCACCCAGAATCGGCGCGGACCGGAGGATACGTCTAACTTACGGATACTGGCTATGGATGAACTGCTTGTCCACCGGGGACAGTATGCCGTTCAGCCCGACCGAGAAGCCGTCCGTGGTCCACTCTTTCGGGATCGGATAGAGCATGATGGACTGCGGATCCAGGGCCGTGAAGTTCGTTTCCTTTGCTTGATATGGCTCGAACATGTTATGTTCAATGGTATCCAGGGGCCAGTTGTTGGGGGGGCCGGAGAGATCCTTGATGACCTGATCCCTGTTCCAGTGGATCCCGCCGCTGGGGTTCTGATGTTCATGGATTAGCCCAAGGGCATGTCCAAACTCGTGGAGAACGACCCGCCGAACCTCATCGTCGCTCGTGGTGGGGGTCAGCCAGCCAAAGTTCATGGTCGGTTGGTGCTTGTCGGTGATCTGGCGGCACGTTGTGCCGATCACCGACCAGGAGCCGGCATAGCGGAAGGAGATACGGATGAGGGTATTGGTCTGCTTCTGAAAGCTGAAGGTGAGACGGGCCAGTCCTGATTTGGTCCAACTGTTGGCGACATCTCGAACTTTTGCCTGAACCTTCGGGTCACCATCCAGGAACGAGATGGTAATCCTATCGCCGGGATTCCAAAGGGCACCTTTCAGTGCTGCCGCGCGGGTATGCTCGCTCGCCTCGTCCGCTCCGGCTAACCAGGCAAAGCACCATTCACTATGGTTGTCATGATGAGTGTCATGAGTGTCATGAGTGTCATGAGTGTCATGAGTGTCCATGATCTTGCCTCCTGTATCACTAGCGCTAAGGAAGAATCGCTATGTACAAGCTCAGGCAGGACAGATAACGACCGGGCAATCTTGTGGGCACCATCTGTAGACCTGGATGAGTCCTAGACCACACCACCACCAGCGCTCACGTACACGCCGATGGGCAAATCTTGGGACGCTGTGCTTAGTAGACCTCCTTTGCCTTTGGCGACCCGGCCAACACCGGGGGCTGGCTGGGATCTCGGGGCATTCCGATTTTCAGGCAGGGCATCCCGATGTGATGTAGTGAAAGTAGCGGCATCGGGAATGAAAGGCGTAGCCGGTTCCCTGGGCCAGTGGGCGGCGGGCGGAACGCCGCGCTAGCTCCGCCGGGCGGGGGCCTGAATGCCCGGTGGATCGAGGCAGGCGATCTTGTATATGGGTGATCCGGCATCCCCAGGCAGCGGAATCTGGTGGGCCAACCGGTGGATCTCGGATGAGAGGGTAGCTCGATCGAGGGCCAGCGCGAAGAGCCAGTCTACACCCGAGGCTGGTATAATAAACGGGCCGCTGCGGGTGTTGGCACCCGAGCGAGGCCCACCACTCAGGGCCGGGGCATCACTGCGCAGAGGAGGTCGGTACGAGTCGATCCACAGGACGCCCGACGGTGTGCCTCCATCGTAGCAGATTCCCAAACAAAACGCAATACTCCTACCAATACCTACGCCAATCATGCGGCCGTGGCGTCAGGCACGGCCGCATGAATCCGGCCCAAGCTCGCCACCCGCCGAAAAATCTGCCGAATTATATTCGCCTCTGGCTTTTG
>JBBSAN010000333.1:0-7170 GCA_038252265.1 Chloroflexia bacterium | reverse complement strand
GCCTGATGGGCGGCGGCTTCCGCATCTTCAACCCCAACGCCGTCCGCTCTTGCGGCTGCGGTCACTCGTTCGACACGGGCGAGGAAGCGGGCTACGCCAGCTCCTGCGGCTGCGGCAGCCACTAGACTTCCGCTTCTTTCTTGCGTGATTAAAGGGTGTGCTCACGGGCACACCCTTTTTACTGTCTATGGACCTCTCTCGTTTACAAGGTATTGATCGAGGCGCGGCGCGGCGGCTCCTTCCCGGCTGGGAAGGGCGGGTCGCATTACTGGTGCCGCTGGGAGTCTACGCCTTTGTCTGGCCCTTTGGCCTGGGGCTGCTGAGCCTGGGCTGGATGCCCCCCGGCGCGGGCTGGGTGGGGGGGGTTTTGCTCCTGGCGCAAGGGTTGGCGCTGATCGCGTGGCTGGCCCTTCAGGTGGGTACCGGGCGGGCGCTAGCGGTGGGCGCAGGGGTTGCCCTGGCGGCCTGGGCGCTGGAAGCGGTGGGCGTCACCACCGGCCTGCCGTTCGGCTCCTACCAGTACACTGCCGCGCTGGGCCTTTGGCTGGGGCCGGTGCCCGCCGCGATCCCGTTCGCCTGGGTCGCCAGCGTCGGCAGCGCCTTCTTCCTTGCCCGCTTTTGGATTGGGGATTTTGGATTTTGGCGAAACGATCCATCCGCTGTCCGGCGCAATCCGCCCATCGCCATTATTCTGGGAGCCGGGCTGGCGACGGCGCTGGATGGGGTGTTAGAGACGGTCGCCACCCGCGTGCAGGGCTACTGGACGTGGTTGACCCCGGTCGGTGCGCCCGGCACGCTCTATGCAGGGGTGCCAGTGGCGAACTTTCTCACCTGGTTCGTCGCGGCGGCGCTCCTGGGCGTGGGCATTCGCGCGCTGACCGCCGGGCACATGGTCACCAAAGGATCCTATCGGTGGGTGCCTGCGTTGATCTATACGACGAACGTGCTGATGTTTGGAGTGGTGAACGCGGCGCATGGCTTTAGTAGCCCGGCTTTGCTGGCGGCGGGGCTGTTGCTGATACTGGGCGCGGCCTGGGCCGCCGGTAGACAGAGGCGAGGTGCGTTTGAGACAGCCTAGTGTGAAATTCGTAGACCGGGCGGGCCGTGACGCGGTGCATCTTCCCCGCCGGTGGCCTGCGGCCTGGGGCTTGCTCCTGTTGTTGCTCGGCGCGGTGCTGCTGGGCGGCTGCGACGACCCTATCGCTCCGACCGCTACGCCGATCCTCCCCACGCCCGCGCCGCCGACCGCCACTCTCCGCCCGGTCCCACCGACCGATACCATAACGCTTGCCCCGCCCACCGTGGAAGAGGAGCCAACGCTGCTGCCGGAGGACACCCCCACCCTGGAGCCGCCCTCGGCCACGCCGGTGCCCCGCGTGCAGGCGCTCACCGACGCCACGGCCACGCCGACCTTCCCACCCAACCCCCCCGAATTAGAGGCGCTGCTGGAAGATACCTATGCCAACATGGCCGCGCTGCCGGGCTACTATTTCACGGCGACCATCGCGGTCAACGATTTTGGCCGCGCGATCAACACCCAGCTTGACGGCGTGTATGTCCGCCCCGACCGCTTGCGATGGACCACGCGAATCGACGAGTCGGCCACCCAGGGGATCATTATCGGCCCCGATTATTACGTTTCGCAGGACAGCCAGACGTGGCTCCAGGTGCCGGGGGCGCCGGCGGCGCTCGACCAGTACCGGCTGTGGACGACCCTCCATGATGCCGTGGACGCCGCCTTGTCGTCGAAAGATGATCCCGCCTCACCGCTGACCCGCGTCGGCTACACGTTCGACGCCGCCCACCTGCCCCTGCCGCCCGCCGTCGAGCCGTGGCGGCTGATCTCGGTGGGCGTCTGGATTGGGCGCGCGGATCACCTGCTCCACCGGATTGACCTGGCCGCGCAGACGGACAATTATCTGCTGGAGGAGCACATGGTCTTCTCCGGTTTCGGCGCGGTGGTGGCGATTACGGCCCCGTCGGACGGTGAAGGCACGCCGACGGCGGAACCCGATTATGAGACGCCGGTCCCCGAACCGACGCCCTACGGAAGGCGCAACTTCAACCCGTTTACCGCGCCGGGGCGCGGCGCGCAACCCCTGAATCAGTAGCGAACCGGAGGGAACGATGCCCTGGAACCCCGATACCTACCACAAATTTCAAGCCGAACGGGCGGCTCCATTCACCGACCTGCTGGCGCTGGTCCAGATTCGCCCCGGCTTGCGGGTGGTGGACCTGGGCTGTGGCACGGGCGAACTGACCGCCCGCCTGGCCGAGGCCCTGCCCGGCAGCACCGTCACCGGCCTGGATAATTCGCCCGAAATGCTGGAGCGGGCGGCGGCCCACGCCCGGCCCGGCCTCGATTTCGCCCTGGGCAGCATCGAGACGCTGGATGGCGATTGGGATCTGATCTTCTCGCACGCCGCGCTCCACTGGGTGCCCGATCACCCGGCACTCATCTCCCGGCTGCTCGCTCTGCTGCGCCCCGGCGGGCAACTGGCCGTGCAGCTCCCCTCGAACCACAATCACCTGACCCACCAACTGATCGCCAACATTGCCGGGAAGGAGCCGTTCCGCGCCGCGTTAGGGGGCTGGCACCGCGCCATCCCGGTGCTGGGCATCGACGCGTATGCCGACCTGCTCTATGCCCACGGCGGACGCGACCTGACCGTGTTCGAGAAGGTCTACCCTCATGTGCTGGAGAGCGCCGACGCCCTGGCCGACTGGACCTCCGGCACGGCCCTGGTGCCCTACTTCGAGCGACTGCCGCCCGAGCTACGCGATCCGTTCATGGCCGAATACCGCGCCCGCCTCCGCGCCCACTGGCCGGATGGCCCGGTCTTCTACGGCTTCCGCCGCACGCTGTTCGCCGCCACGCGCCCGGCGTAGGGGTTGGGGGTTGGGGGTTGGTGACGAGGGATCAGGGTCAGGGATCAGGGATCAGGGTTGGGGATCAACGGTGCCGCGGCAACGATCCCGCTCTCTAATCCCTGACTACCAACCCCCAACCCCTATCCCCCATCCCCCACGCTGGGCGCGACGGTGAAGAGGAAGCGGGCCTGGAAGCGGCGCAAGAGCTTGAGGATCGGCGCGGCCAGCACGAGCACCAACGCCACGTTGCCCGCCGCCGCCAGCACATCCCACCAGAGCGAAGTCACGGTGTAGAAGGCCGCGTAGCTCCGCAGCGCGCCCGCCAGCCCGGTGGCCGGGTCCCAGGCGGTAGCATCGTTGCCCACCGGGGCGACGAACGGCCAGAAAAACAGATTCATCAGCGCGCCGAACCCGAACCCGACCACCGCCCCCCACACCGCCAGCACGAGCCGTTCGTCCACCCCGCGCCGGGCCAGGGCCGCGCCGGGCCGCGCCACCCAGGACGAAGCCAGCCCTACCCAGCCCAGGCCGAACATCTGGAACGGCAACCACGGCCCCACGCCCCCGGTGAACAGCGCCGACACCAGCACCGACAGCGACCCCAGCAGGAACCCGAACCCACCCCCGTAGACATATCCCGTCAGAATGGGCAGCACGTAGATCGGGGAAAGGCCGCCCAACCCCTGGAACGGGCGCAGCACCGCGTTGGTGGCGATCAACATCCCCAGCAGCGCCACCTGCTTGGCATCGAGCCGCCGCGTCTCCATGTCGGCCAGCAGCACCAGCACGCACAACCCGACCAGCACGACCAGCAGCAGCGGGGCATCCGCCGCGTGCGACCGCTCTTCGCCCTCGCGCGCCACCGGGAGGAAGAAGGGGTAGAAGAAGGCGGCGAGGCCGACCATGCTGGTCAGTGCCAGCAGCCAGGGGCTGATCACCGGGGGCACCGAGGTTGGGCGCGTTGGCGGCGTGGGTATCGTGATCATCGGTTAGCCTCTCGGCACCCCTGCGCGAAGTCGCCCGCCAGGGTGGTAGTGATCGGGCCGGGCTGCCCCGTGCCCACAGGTGCGCCGTCCACGCAGGTGACCGGCAGGATCTCCATCAGGCTACTGGTCAGAAAGATCTCGTCGGCCCCGCGCATATCGTCCAGGGTGAGTGGCGTTTCCAGCGGCTCCCAGCCCCGCCGCGCCGCCAGTTCGCGGACCGCCGCCCGCGTCACCCCCGGCAGGCAGCCACTCGCCAGCGAGGGCGTGTAGATCTGCCCGCCCTGCACGATAAACACGTTCGCCACGCTCGCCCCTACCACCTGGCCCGCTGTGTTCTGTTGCAGCCCTTCCTCGGCCCCGGCGCGGGCGGCACGCTGGCGCAGCAGGATCTGGTCGAGGTAGTTCAGCGTTTTACAATGGCTGAGGGGCGAGTGCTCGTTGCGCCGGGGGCCACCGGTCACGACGCCGATACCGCCCGCATACCACGCGGCGGGGTAGGGCGGTGCCCCGGCCAACGAGCGCCCGGTGATCAGCACGGTGGGCGCGAGATCGGGATCGGGCAGCAGGCCGCCTCGCGCCGGGGGAGCCGCCCCCCGCGTCACGGTCAGGCGCACGACCGCCTCGTGCCAGCCGTTTGCCCCGATCACCTCGCGCACAGCAGCATCCAGGCCCGGCGGCAGGGGGAGGGCGATCACAGCCGCCCCATCACTTAGCCGCGCCAGGTGGTCGGCCAGGCGGAACGGCTGCCCGCCATAGACGCGGATCGTCTCAAACAACCCGTCGCCCAGGGTCAGCCCCCGGTCGTAGGGGCTGACCCGCACGTTTTCCGCCCGCCCGATCCGCCCGTTATAATAGACCAATGGTTCGTCCATGCTCACCCCGCGTCCAGCGTGGCCGGGTCCACACCCAGCGCCCGCAGCAGCGCCGCCGCCTTGTCCAGCGTCTCGGCGTATTCGGCGGCAGGGTCAGAGTCGGCCACGATGCCCCCGCCCGCCCAGACATAGGCCTGCCCCGCCCTGACCAGCGCCGTGCGGATGACAATGCTGGTGTCCATCTGCCCGGTGTGGCTCAGGTAACCGATGCTGCCGCAATAGATGCTGCGGGCGAACGGCTCCAGCGCGGTGATGATCGCCATCGCCCGGATCTTGGGTGCCCCGGTGATCGAGCCGCCCGGCCAGCAGGCGCGCAGCAGATCGACCCGGTCGCGCCCTGGGGCCAGGTCGCCCACCACGGTCGAAACGAGGTGATGGACGGTGGGGTGCGTTTCCAGCGCCAGCAGTTCGGGCACCCGCACGCTGCCGGTGGCGCAGACCCGCCCCAGGTCGTTCCGCAACAGGTCCACGATCATCACGTTTTCGGCCCGATCTTTGGCACTGGCCTGTAGCTCGGCAGCTAATTCCCGGTCGCGGGCCGGGGTGGTGCCCCGTGGGCGGGTGCCTTTGATCGGGCGGGTGCTGACGTGCGACCCGCTGACGTGCAAAAAGCGTTCCGGCGAGGCGCTGACGATAGTCGCTTCGCCCAGTGGTAGATAGGCGGCGAACGGGGCCGGGTTGGCGGCGCGCAACCGTCTGTAGAGCTGCCAGGGATCGCCGGGCGTGGGCACCGCGAACCGCTGGCTCAGGTTCGCCTGGTAGATATCCCCCCCCGCGATGTGTTCGTGCACCGTCGCCACTGCTGCTTCGTAGCCTGCCGGGCCGAACGTGCGCTGCACCCGCTCCGCCGCGACCCGCTCCACCGGGGCCGGTTCTGGCTCTGCCCCGCGATCTGCCCGCGCCAGGACCGGCTCCCAGGCGGCCTGCGCGGCTCCCGCCTGGGCCTGTGCGCCGCACACGGTGGCGATGATTTGCCCGGTCGCATGGTCGCAGGTGAGCACGCCGTGGTAGAAGCCCAGCACGCACTCCGGGATGCCGATGTCGTCCGGGGCGGGGGCTAGCCGCTCGACCCAGTGGCGCAGATCGTAGCCGAAATACCCGGCGACCCCGGCGGGAAACGGCGTTGGCAGGGCGGCGGATGGCTCCCAGTGATACCGGGCCAGGAGTTGTTGCAGGGCGTGGAACGGGTCGCCCGCCCAGGATCGGGTGTCCCCGCTGGCGACCGTGTGCAGGTACGTCTGCCCGGCGCGGTGCCAGAGCAGAAGCCACGGATCGCCGGTGACGAACGACCACTGCCCCATCGGGCCGGTCTGCGCGCTTTCCAGCAGCCAGCGGAACGGGGCGGCCCCGGCAGCCGCATAGATCGCGGCGGGAGTGCGCCCGACCAGGGGCACCGTCCACACATCGCAAGAGGTCACCGGCGTCGGGATACCGGCCAGCAAGCTCTCCAAGTCGGTGACCGCACGGGCCTGCTGTTCGTACTGCGTCAAACTTGCCGTCACCGTCACGCGACCCCTGACCCCTGCGCCCCGACAAGCGCCGCCACGTCCTCAACGGTGACCAGGCGCGGGTCGCGGAACAGCTTGCTCACTTGCGAGGAGAAGACGAGCGAATCGGTCATCACGTCGCGGGCCGGGCCCTCCACCACCACCTGCCCGGCGCTGAGTAATACGACCCGGTCGGCCACATGCGCGGCCAGTTCGACATCATGGGTGGCGAGGATGACGGTGCGACCCTCGGCGGCGATGCGCCGGAGGATGGCAGCCAGGGCGGCTTTCTGCCCGTAGTCCAGCCCTCGCGTCGGCTCGTCCAGCAGGAGCACCGCCGGTTCCGCCGCCAGCACAGCCGCCAGGGCCACCCG
The DNA here is from genome assembly GCA_038252265.1 of Chloroflexia bacterium. Taxonomy (GTDB): domain Bacteria; phylum Chloroflexota; class Chloroflexia; order QHBQ01; family JAICKM01; genus JBBSAN01. Next base: position 580 of record JBBSAN010000333.1, on the reverse strand, counting down.
CTGGCGTTCGCCCACGCTCATCTCCTTCGGATCGCGCCCGGCCATCGCCCCCAGGCCCAGGCTGCCCAGTAGCGCCGCCGTCGCCCCGTTGCCCGGCAGCCCATGATTGCGCCGGGTGAAATCCACCTCTTCCTGTACCGTATCGGCGAACAGGAGCACATCGGGCCGTTGCGGTACGTAGCCCACGCTGCGGGCCAGCGTTTCCAGCGGCGTTTTCCGCGTGTCCTGCCCTGCCACCAGCACCCGGCCCTCGGTGGGCCGTAGCAGCCCCATCAGCAGCTTGAGCAGCGTCGTCTTGCCCGCCCCGTTGCGGCCCATCAACGCCAGCACCTCGCCCGCCCCCACCCGCAGGCTCACCCCGCGCAACGCCTCGTTCCGCCCGTAGCGGTACCAGACGTTGTCCGCGACGAGGGTAGGGGTGGGGGGTGGGGGGTGGGGGGTCCGTGGGGGGGTTGGGGGTTGGGGGTTGGGGGTTGGGGTTTTACGCCCCGGTGTGGGGGCTGAGTCCCCCTCTCCCTGGGGGGGTGAGGGGCGCGGGGTGGGAGGCGTCGCCCGCGCCCCCCGGGCGGGGTCGGCGAGG
>JBBSAN010000332.1:0-7194 GCA_038252265.1 Chloroflexia bacterium | reverse complement strand
CCCACCAAGATCCTTCGCTGCGCTCAGGATGACAGCGGTGGACTTTGCAACAGCCCTGGGCAAGTGGCGCTTCGAGTTGACAATACCGCAACGACAGATCGGCCAGCGAGCACGAGGTTCACTTCGAGTAACCGTCAACTTCAATGACAGCGTCAGCAAAGGCCTGCGGGGCTTCTTGAGGCAGATTGTGCCCGACACCTCCCTCGATGAGTCGGTGTGCATACCTGCCCGAGAATTTCCTGGCATAGACACTAACATCCGGGTGCGGGGCACCATTAGCGTCGCCTTCAAGCGTAATCGTGGGCACAGTGATGCCTGGACCTTGGGCGAGACGCTTTTCCAGATCGTCATATTTTGACTCGCCTTCAGCCAGGCCGCGCCGCCAGCGGTAATTGTGGATCACGCTGCTGACGTGATCCGGGTTGTCGAAGGACGCTGCGCTGTGATCAAACGTGGCATCATCGAAGTCCCACTTCGGCGAAGCGATCTGCCAAATGAGCTTCGCAAAATCGTGCCGGTATTTGTCGTAGCCAATCCGTCCGCGTTCTGTGGCAAAGTAAAATTGGTACCACCATTGGAGTTCAGCCTTGGGCGGCAAGGGCATCTGGCTGGCTTGCGGGCTGCCGATCAGATAACCACTCACAGAGACCATGGCCTTACAGCGCTCCGGCCAAAGCGCGGCAATGATGTTGGCCGTCCGCGCTCCCCAATCACAACCGGCGACGATTGCCTTCGTGATCTTGAGCGCATCCATCAACGCGATGATATCGACAGCGATTACCGATTGTTGGCCGTTCCGGGGGGTTTCACTTGAAAGAAAGCGCGTCGTGCCATAGCCGCGCAGCTACGGGACGATCACCCGGTAGCCCGCCGAGGCCAACAAAGGGGTAACATCGCTATAGCTGTGAATGTCGTAGGGCCAGCCATGTAGCAGAATGACCGCTGGACCATCGGTGGGGCCAGCTTCCGCGTATCCGACATGCAGAACGCCCGCATCGATCTGCTTCAGTGAGCCGAATTCGGACATGTATCTCTCCTAATGGTGCCGCGTGTGGCGAGGGACGACGAGCACAACGATGTACCCGCCATCCCCCTCTTTCCGATTAGCGGAGGGATCTGAACGTCGTGCGGATCTCGGCGTGAAAAGCTCCGGCTGCGCCCAGGCCGCGAAGTGCCCGCCTCGGTCGAGCCGGTTGTAATGAATCAGTTTGGGATACGCGCGCTCTGCCCAACTCCGTGGGGCGGCGTAGATCTCATCGGGAAAGACGCTCACGTCAACCGGGATAGCGACGTGTTTCGGGGCGAAAAAGGCAAGCTTGCTTTCCCAATAGAGACGCGCCGAAGAGACTGCCGTGTTCGTCAACCAGTAGAGTGTGATGTTGTCAAGGATGTCATCGCGCGTCAGGCCCTCGGGCTGACCGTCAAAGACGCGGGCGATGAGCGCGTAACTGCGCGCGTCGTGGTCGAGCATCCAGGCGCCTAGGCCGACGGGCGAGTCCGCAATCCCGTACAGCGTCTGTGGGCGGTTTCCCATCTCCTGGGCATACGCTACGCCATGCTTATAGAAAAAGTCGAGCTGATCGTAGGCGCTCCTCTCGTCGGCTGAGAGGCCGGAGGGCGGCGGGTCGCCGAACTGGAGGGCCTTGGCAACGTCATCTGGAACGGTGGCCGGCATGTTGGTGTGAATGCCGAGCAATTCCGGCGGTGCCAGCAGCGCCATCTGCTCTGTGACGGCATTCCCCCAATCGCCTAATGCTCATGAAGTGCTGTCGCGCGCTGCCCAATCGTTGCGTGGGACGCGCTTCGTATCCTGATGCCCCCGACCTTTTAGTGTTCTCCCCGAAGGGGAAATGTCAGCGCAACTCGGCCAAAGTGGCAACACGTTGCCGCGTCTTCAGCTATAATAAGGGCACGCTTTTAGCGCCCGCTCCATTACCGTCGGCACAAGGATTGGAAATACCTGCTGCCGGTGATCATTAGCGACATGCCAGCCAGCTATGGGGCGGTCAACTCGTAGCATCGAGGAGGTATCAGGCAATGGCTCTACCGCAGGGGCCGCGTCCGCCGCAACCACCAGCGCCCAAGGATCAGCCGCCGCCGCCTTCGCCGGTGCGCCGCTGGCTCAACTGGCTGCTGCTGGCCGGGCTGATCATCTGGAACATCTTCCTCTTCTGGCCCGCCGGATCGCCGTCCTCCACCACGATCGCGTACAGCACCTTTCTGGACCAGACCCAGGCCGGCAACGTGGGCCAGGTCAGCATCCAGGGCAATCAGATCAGCGGCGCATTCGTGGCCCCCGTCCCCGGCCCGCTGCTGAGCGGGACGCCAACCGCCGCCAGCACTCCCGTGGCGCAGGCGACTCCGGCACCCACGCCGGTCAGCTATGCCAACTTCCAGACCACCTTTCCCGGCAATGTGGGCGACCCTGCGCTGTTGCCGCTGCTGCGCGCGCAGCACGTCGTCGTCAACGTCTCCGAGCCTTCAACGCCCTGGTTCTTGACCTTGCTGAACAACGCCCTCCCCTTCCTGCTCCTGCTGGGGCTGCTCTTCTGGATGGGCCGCGCGGCGATGCAGAGCCAGGCCGGCATCTTCAACTTTAGCCGCACGCAGGCTCGTAAGTACACCCAGGACAGCCCGACCACCACCTTTGCCGACGTGGCCGGGGCCGACGAAGCCAAGCGCGACCTGGCCGAGGAGGTTGATTTCCTAGGCAATCCGCAGAAGTACCACGCGCTGGGCGCACACATTCCGCGCGGCACCATGCTGGTGGGGCCGCCCGGCAGCGGCAAAACCCTGCTGGCGCGCGCCGTGGCGGGCGAGGCCAAAGTGCCGTTCTTCAGCATTAGCGGCTCGGAGTTTGTGCAGTTGTTCGTCGGCGTGGGTGCCAGCCGCGTGCGCGACCTGTTCGCCCAGGCCAAGCAAGCCGCGCCGGCGATCATCTTCATTGACGAACTCGATGCAGTGGGGCGCAAGCGCGGTTCGGACGCCTTCGGCAGCAACGACGAGCGCGAGCAAACACTCAACCAGTTGCTGGTGGAGATGGACGGCTTTGACGAGCGCCACGAGGTGATCGTGCTGGCCGCAACCAACCGGCCCGACGTGCTCGACCCGGCGTTGCTGCGGCCCGGTCGCTTCGACCGTCAGATCGAGGTGCCGCTGCCGGAACGCCTGGGCCGCGAGGGCATCTTACGCATCCACAGCCGCACCCTGCCGCTGGCCCCTGATGTGAACCTGACCACCCTGGCTGGCGCGACCACCGGCTTCAGCGGGGCCGACCTGGAAAACCTGTGCAATGAAGCCGCGCTGAATGCGGCCCGGCGTACCGCGGCCCAGGTGACGCTGGCCGACTTCCTGGAAGCGCTGGACAAGGTGCAATTGGGCGGGGTGCGCCCGCTGGTGCTGTCGGAGCAGGACCGTCGCATCACCGCCTACCACGAGGGCGGCCATACGGTGGTGGCCTGGCGCTCGGTGGGGGCCGACCCGGTGGACAAGGTCAGTATCATTCCACGGGGGCGCGCGCTGGGCGTGACCCAGCAGGTGCCCGGCGAGGACCGCTATAACTACAGCCTCTCCTATCTGCGCGCGAAGCTGGCGATCCTGGTGGGTGGGCGGGTCGCCGAAGAGTTGGTCTTCGGCGATATCACCACCGGGGCGGAGAGCGACCTGACCCAGGCCACGCGCCTGGCGCAGCAGATGGTGACGCGCTGGGCGATGGGCACGGGGGGGCTGGCGGCCTACCAGGGTGACGATCCGGCGGGCGGCTACAGCACCTTGCAGGGGCGCCCGTACAGCGAAGCCACGGCGACGCGGATCGACGAAGAAGTACAGCGCCTGCTCGATGACGCGCACAAGCGCGCCCGCGACATCCTGAGCGACTCCCGCACGCAACTGGACCAGGTCGCGGAAGAGCTATTGCACATCGAGACGGTCAATGCCGCTGCCCTGACCCGGATACTCGGCCCGCAGCTGGCGGCCCCGGATCTGCCGCCCCAACCGATCGCGCCTGACGGCAGGGTCGAGAAAAGTGCGCCTGCCCTTCTCCGCCAGCAGCCCTCCGGCCAACTACCTAATGGGCCTCCGCATTAAGCGGGAGCGGCGCTGCCCGCCGCCCAGAAGAGGGTGCGGCAGGGGATCTCTCCCCGATCGGTCAGCACCGCCCGGTCCGTCGCGCCCGTTACCGCCACTCCCGTCATGACCTCGATGCCCGCCGCCTCCAGTGCTAAAACCCTTGGTTGAAGACGCCGCCAGCCGAGAGCGGGTGGTCGCCTCATGGCGTTGCTGAAATGCGGAAAACTTGGGGTTGGCGGGCCGCCAGGATTCCCGTTACACAATTCTTGGGTTGGCGTTATAAATGTGACCATACAGTCTCGAAGAGACTCGCCGCGCGGTCCTGGCCCTGCATCCTACCCCGCTACAGCATCAATCGCTGCGTGACGCGCTGACGGCTGAGTTGGTCGGACTTGCGCGACGCGCATCGCTGGCAACCCAGTTTTATATGCATGGCACCGAACCATCGTTGCAGCCCGACCAGGCGACTACCCTCTTCCGCGTCGCCCAGGAGGCCTTCCACAACATCTACAAGTACGCCGCCGCCCGCGAGGTGCTGTTGGGATTGGCCTTTGAGGAAGCAGGCGTCGTCCTCACGATCGAAGACGATGGGGTAGGCTTTGATCCCAGCCATCCCGATGTCGCTGTGGCGGGCGTGACGGCCCCGACGTATGGCCGTGGGTTTGGCCTACAGAACATGGCCGCGAGAGTACGGGGACTGGGCGGGCAACTACTGGTCACGAGCCAGCCTGGGCACAGGACTATTGTACGCGCAATAATACCCTACGTTCCCTCAGGCACTTCGACGACCGCGTTCAGGCTGACCGATTCCGCGTCTGAACCTCCGCTGAAGGCGGCCCTGGTGTCTCCCAGGGCCGCCTCGTCCGATCCGTGTCTTGCTCGTGGACGATCACCCTGTGGTCAGGCAAGGCATTCGCCAGGTACTGGAACAGCAGCCGGATATACACGTCGTGGGAGAGGCCGGTGATGGCCTGTCGGCGGTTGAGCAGATGGCGCTCCTATACCCTGACGTTGTCCTTTTGGATTTACAGTTGCCAGGGTTGTCCGGTGTCGAGGCAATTCCCCGCTTGCGGGCGGTGCAGCCATCGGCTAAAGTTGTGATACTGACCGTGTTCAGCCAGGATGAAGAACTCCTTGCCGCCCTCAAGGCCGGGGCACGCGGCTATATTCTTAAGGATGCCCCGTCGGCGGTGATTGTAGAGGCTATACGGGAGGCACTCCACGGACGCACGTCGCTCTCTCATGAGTTAGAGACACGCGTAATAGACCACTTGGTCGGGCTGGCCCAACGGGCAGAGGATCCTGACGCGCTTACCGAGCGCGAGGTGGAGATCCTGCGCTACTTGCGGCAGGGCAAACTCTATAAGGAAATTGCCGCGCAACCGACGGTGCGGCTCCAGCGCTACTGGGCCCCGCGCCGCCCGCTGGTGCTGGCCGGACGGGGGCTGGGCTTTGCGGCAGGGTTGCTCGTGATCGGGGGGCTGGGGACGGTGCTCTGGCTGATGGGCATGCAGACCTGGGATATGACCTTGGGTTGGGATAGCGGGCTGGCCGCGCTCGCCGCCACCCAGCCCCCTGTGTTTACCTTGTTGACCGCGCTCTGGCGGACTCCATGGTGCGGCGGGCCGCTGCTGCTCGGTAGGCTGGTTGGTATGCTGGCTGCCTAGCGCTGGCCGCGCCCGCCCGCGGACCCCGGTCACCGCACTAGAATTCGCGAGCGACCTGGTCTCGCCGCACCGCGTTGAGCCGCCCGGCACGCGGTCGGCTCAACGCGGTGCCCGACAGCTTCTGCGGCGTCGGGCGCCTGACCGGGGACCCTCCCGGCGCGACCGGCGGCAGCATGGGGCAGGGGAGGGGGGATCGAATGCCGTCAGGGGATCGCCCTTACCGGGCCGCGCCCGCCTCATCCCGTCTCGAGCGCGGCGGCCACCACGACGGACAGGGGGGTCGTGGGGCGGCCCAGCAGCGCCGCCAACTGGTGCCCCTCGTCGAATAGGGCGCCCTGGACGGCGCTCTCATGCAAGCCAGCGCTCACCTGCGCCAGCCTTTTCGGCACGCCCGCGCCGATCAGCACCGCGACATAGTCCTCGGCGGGCAAGTCCTGGTAGACAATCCGCTTGCCGGTCTGGCGTGAGAGTTCGGCGGCCAAGTCGCTGAGGGTAAAGGCCACATCGCCCGCCAGTTCGTAGATCTGGCCGTCATGGCCGTCGCCCGTGAGTACCGCGACGGCCGCCGCGGCATAGTCGGCGCGCGGCGCGGTCGAGAACGGCCCGTCCCCGGCACTGCCGATGAGCATGCCACTCGCGAGCGCCGCCTGAATCGCCGGGGTAAAGTTCTCGGTGTACAAGCCATTGCGCAGGATCGTGAAGGTGCGGCCCGCACCCATGATGGCGACTTCCGTCTCGCGATGATCCGTCAGGGGTGAGGTATCCGCATGCAGCCCGCTTGTGTAGACGATCCGCTGTACGCCGGCCTGCTGCGCCGCCGCGATCACATGCTGGTGCTGGGCGAGCCGTTGGCTCGGCGCGTTCCCCGAAATCAGGAGGAGGGTGTCGATGCCGAGGAGCGCCTGGTCGAGGGTTTCGGGCCGGTTGTAGTCGGCTTCGCGCACCGGCACCCCGAGGTCAGCCGCCTGGGCGGGCGACCGCGCCAGCGCGATGATGGCGGCGGGCGGCACCTGTGTTTTCAGTTGTGTGATGATGCGGCGGCCCAGTTGCCCTGTGGCTCCCGTAATCCCAATGGTGGTAAACATGGGTGGAATCCTCCTTGCGTTGGTCGGTTTGGGCACTACACAAGCGGAGAAGGCTCCGCTGTTGGTATTATACGGGAGAACGCTCCGGCGCGTGGGGGACGGGACCGCATAAGCCCGGAAGGGCGCACATTCCCACACTGCGGTTGTCCCAGCACTGGTTTTCGTCGCGGCCCGCCAAGGATCACATAATTCTGGTTATGTGATCCTTGAACCTAACGCAGTAGCAGCTCCCCTGTTAATTTCAGAATTATGTGGCACTGAATCTTGAGCGCTATTTGGCATTCTTCTGCCGCCGCCCCATCGCTGGAGCCGTTGCGGTCTTGACAGGCGTGCTACACTGAGCGCACCTGATCTGACTACGCAGAAGACCCCTT
>JBBSAN010000331.1:0-7210 GCA_038252265.1 Chloroflexia bacterium | reverse complement strand
TACGCAATACGCAACACGCAATACGCAAATACGCGGATAGAAAGTAGTAACACAGATGGCGAAGAAGGTTATTGTGGCGATGAGCGGCGGGGTGGATAGCTCGCTGGCCGCCGCGCTGTTATTGGAAGCGGGCTATGATGTGGTGGGCGTGCATATGCGCCTGCACGATCTCCATGCCGAAACGGGCACCCGCAGCAATGCGGCGGGCGGGCGGCTGAACCACGGTTGCTGCTCGGTCGAAGACGTGGACGATGCCCGCATGGTGGCCCATACGCTGGGCATCCCCTTCTACGTGCTCAATTTCGAGCCGGAGTTCCGCCGCTACATCATCGGCAATTTCATCGGGGAATACCGTAAGGGGCGCACGCCCTACCCGTGCCTGAACTGCAACCGCTACGTCAAGTTCGACGCGCTCCTGCACCGCGCCGATGCGCTGGGGGCCGACTACGTGGCGACGGGGCACTATGCCCGCATCCACCAGGATGACGCAGGCCGCTGGCACCTGGGCCGGGCGGTGGACCGCAGCAAGGACCAGGCCTATGTCCTCTATCACCTGGGGCAGGCCGAACTGGGGCGGGTGCTCTTGCCGCTGGGCCTGCTGCCCAAGACGGAGGTGCGTCGCCTCGCCGCCGACCGGGGGCTGGTGGTGGCCGATAAGCCCGACAGCCAGGAGATCTGCTTCATCCCCGACAACAACTATCGCCACTTCCTGAACACCGTCGCCCCGCAGATCAGCCAGCCCGGCCCGATCCTGACCAGCGCCGGGGAGCAGGTGGGCACCCACGAGGGCATCACCGGCTACACGGTGGGCCAGCGCAAGGGCTTGGGCGCGCTCGGCCCAGAGCCGCACTATGTGCTGCGGCTCGACCCGGCGCGCAACGCCGTCATCGTGGGCACCACCGACGAATTGCAGGAGCACACCCTGGTGGCCGAGGACGTGCATTTCGTCTCCGGCACCCTGCCGACGGAGCCGCTGGCGGTCACCGCCAAGATCCGCTACCGCGCCGCCGAAGCGCCCGCCCTGGTGACCCCCCTCGCCAATGGTCGGGTGCGCGTGGACTTCGCCACCCCCCAGCGGGCGATCACTCCCGGTCAGGCCGTCGTCTTCTACGGTGAGGATGAAGTACTGGGCGGCGGCACCATTGACCGCGCCGGAGTGCAGGTAGACGAAGAAGCCGCCTGACCGGCAGAAGCACTAGAGGGGATACCTGTAACCAGGTATCCCCTCTGGGGTTGAATTTTGGTGGAGAAGGCTCTTACCAGATCCGGCGTGGGCAGGTAAAGAATGAATAATCACCGCTTTGCTGGCGGGGTACAGACACGAGCGTCGAGTCCCAAGCGCCTGTCCGCCAATCCCTCCAGTAGATCCGCACATTTCCTACCCACCACCAACCAGGAGTAGCGAAGTAGGTGGATCCGGTTTGGCGAATGATTGGCCCCTCCCAAGTGCGGTATTGCCCGTATTGGTTATAGCCTTTGACTACTCCATAAGACATCGCTGGAAATCCATACGGAGTATCCGGGCAGGAAAAGTAGACTTGCTGCCCGTTGGAACCAGCAAGAGCTGGCTTGACCGGGGGTAATACAGTAAATGCTCCGACTAAGACAGCCAGCAATAGCAGAACACGCAAACGTTTCATCTTAAACCTCCTCTACAACACTCATCGTGCAGGCTCTAGTTGGCTCTCGCGGGTGGCGATCCAATGCGTGTCGGCACCTACTGATTGGGATTGTAGAGCCTACAACCCCCAACAGATAAGGAGCCAATCTACCAACTTGCCCCCAACGCTAACCCAACATGAGCCTACGATCTGCCAACAGCAGGCTAGGCCAGGGGTTGGAGAGGTGATTAGGGCTTGTGGATAGGGTAGAGTGCAGATCCCATCAGACAAAACCATCCACCCGCCCGGCGGTGTATATAGAGCGAGCATCTATAAAAGAGCAGCCCCGCAAGGAGAGGAATCCCGCCATGAGACCCACGAATGCCCCCATCCCTGGTCCCGGCCAGGAATCGGTGTGGGACTACCCCCGCCCGCCGCGCCTGGAACCGTCCAGCCACCATATCCAGGTGCGCTTCAACGGCCAGATCATTGCCGACACCCGGCAGGCGTTGCGCGTGCTGGAAACCAGCCACCCGCCTGTCTATTACATCCCGCCCGCCGACATTCGGATGGAAGTCCTGACCCCGACCCGCCGCACCAGCTATTGCGAATGGAAAGGGCAGGCCGGGTATTACACCGTCACCCTGGGCGACCAGACCGCCCGCGATGCTGCCTGGTTCTACCCGACCCCCACGCCGGAGTACGCCGCGCTCGTGGGGTATGTCGCCTTCTACCCCGGTCGCATGGAAGCCTGCCTGGTGGACGGCACCCCGGTAGACGCCCAGCCCGGCGACTTCTACGGCGGCTGGATCACCCCCGACATTATCGGCCCGTTCAAAGGCAGCCCCGGCACGATGGGTTGGTAAACGCTCCCAGCACAGACGCAACAATGCCCGGCTGTGTGCCGGGCATCGCTGTTTAGCGGACGGATGCGCCCCTAGTCCGGGTCGGCGTCCAGCGGATCACCCGCCACCGGGTCGGGTGCGCCGGGGGCTTCGTCGCGGCTCCCATGCCCGATGTTGGGCGGGGCCATCGCGACAGTACCCAGGTTCGCCACCGGCGCGGCGACGGGCGGTTCGGTCGCAAACGGAGTGCCGTGGCCCTCTTCCAGGTGTGCCCGAGTCTCTTCGGGATCCCCCTCCGGCAACTCCTCCGGCGCGTAGATCCGTTCTGCTTCGTCCAGGTTCTGGAACAACGGTTGATCGCTCATAGCATCCTCCTGAGCAAACGTTCAGAAATTAGAAATCAGAAATTAGAAATCAGAAAAGTCCGTCAAGCGATTGCAGCCAGTGCCATCCTCGCCGCCGTTACTTATGGAAAGCTGATTTCTAATTTCTGACTTCTAATTTCTTCGTCTCCTGAATGGTAACGACGATTAGCCCTTCACCGACCCGGCCATCAAACCGCGCACGAAGTAGCGTTGCAGGGCAAAGAAGACGGTCAGCGGCAGGATCATCGAGATAAAGGCCCCGGAGGTCAGCAGGTACCAGTCCTGCCCACGGGAACCGACGATGCTCGCCAGCCGCATGGTGACCACCTGGGTCTGCGGTGACGTGCCGAGGAAGATCAGCGCGACCAGATAGTCGTTCCAGACCCAGAGGAACTGGAAGATGGCAAAGGAGGCCAGCGCCGGGACCGACAGCGGCAGGATCAGCCGGGTGAAGATGGTGAAGTTGGACGCGCCGTCAATGAAGGCCGATTCCAGCACCTCGCGGGGAAGCTGGCTGATGTAGTTGTAGAGCAGGTAGGTCGCCAATGGCAGGCCGAAGCCGGTGTGGGCCAGCCACAGCGCCAGGTAGGTCCCGTTGATGCCCAGCGCGAGGAAGTCGCGCAGGAGGGGGATCAGGGCGACCTGGAGCGGCACGACCAGCAGCCCCACGATCATGGCGAACAGGATAGTCCGCCCGCGGAAGTTCGTCCAGGCGAAGCCGTAAGCGGCGAACGCGGCGATCAGGATCGGGATCACCGTGGCGGGGATCGCGACCGTGAGGGTGCTAAAGAACGCCCCACTCAAGTCCTGGCCCTGATCCGTCACCGTGGTGCCGTCCGCCGCCGTATACGTCACCTTCTGCCCGGCCAGCACGCTCTGGTAATTGGTCAGGTTGAAGTTGGTGTTGATCGTCCATTGCTGCTGCTGGACATCCACCAGCCGGGCGCGCCGGTTGGCCCAGATGATCCGCTGCCCGCCGGGTAGCACCACCCCGGAGCGCAACTGATCATCGCTCACCGTCGCGTCGTTCACTTTGACCGGCTGGCTCAGGTCGAGGCCGGTCTGCAACTGCACCTGATTCTGGGTGATCCAGGCCTGGTGCGGCAGTGCGGTCCACCAACCAGAGTTGTTAATATCCTCGCGAGCGCGGATCGAGGAAATGAGCAAGCCCAGCGTCGGGATCGTCCAGAGGAGACAAATGATGAACAGCGTCCCATTGACGAAGATCGCGCCGAGGGGCAAGCGTCGCCGGGTGGCCGGGATCGCGGCCTGGGGTGTGGAAACAGCGGTGTTGATAGCGGCCATTAGAATCCCTCCTGTTTCCGCAACTGGGCGAGGTTATAGATCATCACCGGCAATACCGCAATGAACAGCAGGATGGCGATGGCCGATCCGTAGCCGAAGTTGCGGTTGGTGAAGAACTGCCGGTAGAATTCGGTCGCGACCACCTCGGTTCCATATTGGCCGCCGGTCATGACAATGACCACATCAAAGATCTTCAGGGTAAAGATCGCGATGGTCGTCGTGACGGTGATCAGCGTCCCCTGGATGAACGGGACGATAATGCGGAAAAAGATCTGGATCTCGTTGCCCCCATCAATCCGGGCCGCTTCCAACAGGTCGGCGGGCACGCCCTTGAGCGCCGCCGAAAGGAGGACCATGGCAAAGCCGGTTTGCATCCAGACCAGCACGACGATCAGGAACAGGTTGTTCCACGGCTGGGTGGTGGTCCAGCCCTGCGGCTCGCCGCCCAGCCCGACGACGATCGCGTTCAGCAGCCCGATCTGTTGCTGGTCAACGGGGGCGTAGGCGTAGACAAAGCGCCAGATCACCCCGGCCCCGACGAAGGAGATCGCCATCGGCATAAAGATCAGCGCCTTGGCAATCGTTTCAAAGCGGCTGCGGTCGGCCAGGACGGCGATCAGCAAGCCCAACCCGACGCAGAGGGCGGTCCCGATCACCAGCCAGAGCAGATTATTGCGGAACGACTCCAGCATCCCTCGGTCGGTGACGACGGCGGTATAGTTACTCAGCCCGACGAAGTTGGTCGAGCTGGCATCGAAGAAGCTCTGGTAGATGGTGCGGAGCAACGGGAGCAACAAAAACCAGCCCAGGAAAAGGACCGCCGGGCCAACAAAGACGTAGGGTTGGATCAGTGTCCGCCAGCGATCCGGTAGCGCCTCAACCATCATGTTTGCCAGGGTGAACAGCAAGGCGACCCCGCCGACCCCCCACAAGATGGCGAACACCGCGCTGACCAGCCCGATGCTGCTGTTACTCCGCAGGTAGTCAAACCCCCAGCCGAGGACGACCAGCAGCACAATCATGCCAACGAGGGCAGCTAAAAATCGCCTTGGTTCCCAGGTGCCCGCCGGCGCGGGTGGCGGTTGTTCGGATTTGAGTTCAATCGTACCTTGCATCTCGGCTCTCCTGTCCCCTCAGGCGACGGATGATCGATATACGTGACGCAGCAGAGACCAGGCTGCCCCGGCAGTTGCATCCGTCCGGGGGTGCCACCTGCGGATTGTCCGCAAGTGGCACCCCCAGAGGGATCAGCCTTGATCGGGGCTGCTTACTTGACGTTCGCCCAGCCGGACTGGGCTTCCGTCAGCGCCTGATCGATGTCGGCGGTGCCGCTGACATAGTCGGTCATGGCCTTCCAGAAGGTGCCCGCGCCAACCGCGCCCGGCATGAGGTCCGAGCCGTCGAAGCGCACACTGGTCGCGTCGAGCAGCACCTGGGCGACCTTGCGGTCGAAGTCCGAGCCATAGGCCGACAGATCGGAGTCTTTCTGCGGGGCGAGCGCGCCGCCCGCGGCGACCCAGCCCTTGACCCCCTCGAAGGTGCTGAAGTACTGCATCACGGCGCGCACTTCGGGGCGGTCCGAGAACGCCGCCATCAGGTCGCCACCGAACTCCACCGGCTTGCCATACTGCGGGTCAATCGGCGGCAGGTAGTAGAAGTCGTAGTCCACGCCCGCCTTGACACCGGGCTTGGCCGTCTCAAAGTAGCTGGTGATGAAGTTGCCCTGGTTGTGCAGCCAGCACTTCGGCGGGTCCTGGAACATGGGGGCCGGGCTGTCCCCGAAGGCGGTGGCGACGATCTGCTTGCGGCCACCATAGACATACTTGTCGTTGAACCAGATGCCGGCCATCAGCTCGGTGGCGTGCTTGACTTCGGGCGAGGTGAACGGCAGCTTGCCGCTCGTCCAGGCGTCGTAGTTCGCCAGCGAGGTGGTGCGGAGCATGATGTTCTCGATCCAGTCGGTGGCGGGCCAGCCGGTGGCGGCGTCGCTACCGATGCCGATGCACCACGGCGTATCACCGTCTTTGACGATCTGGTCCATCAGGGCCGTCTGCTCGTCCCACGTCGTCGGGATCTTGTAGCCTGCGGCGTCAAAGGCCTTCTTCGGATAGAAGACCAGGCCCTTGGCGTTCACGCGCTGGAAGATGCCGCCCAGGATCGGGCCGCTGGCCCCCTGCACGGTCGCCGTGTCGAGATAGCCCTGGTTGTAGTTCTGCTTCAGCCAGGCCGGGTTGACCATCTTGTTCGCGTCCATGACCTTGCCGGTCTTGGCAACGCTGGCGAGCAGGCCCGGCTGCGGGAAGTCGGCGATGTCGGGGGGATTGCCACCCTCAACGCGGACGTTGATCGTCGTTTCGAACGTCTTCGTGCCTTCATACTGGATGTCAATGCCGGTCTTGGCCTTGAAATCCGCCATCGAGTTGTTGAACTTGGTTTCGTCCGCGCCGACGAAGGGACCGAACACGGTGACCTTGGTGCCCTTATACTTGCCGGTCATGGCATCGGTGATTTCCGGGCCGACTTTGCTCCAGTCCATCGTCCCGGTCGTGCCGGTCATGGCCGTGGTGGCCGTGTTCGTGGCTGCCGCCACCGGAGCAGTGGTGTTGGTGGCGGCAGCGGGGGCCGTCGTGTTCGTGGCGGCGGGGGCCGTCGTGTCGGTGGCCGCAGGCGCGGCAGCGACGGTGTCGGTGGGAGCCGCGACCGGGGCCGTTGTGGGCGCGGGTGCGGTCGTCGCCGTTGCGTCGGCACCGCACGAGGCCACCAGCAACGACATGATGACGAACAGCGCGAAGATGCTAAACCGTTTTCCTGTCATTTTCTTTCCTCCATTGGATCATGCGATGTACTCGGTTGTTATCCATCAATGATATACGCGTGGTGAAACGTGACCGTGTTTCCTGAAGCGCCTCACCCCCTCTGTGCCCAGCGAAAAGCAGCATGTGCCCCATTGCGCTTCCTGCTTTGCTTCCTAAGTTGAAAGGGTACTACTATAAGCCACAAGCCCCACACCTGGTAAAAGGCGCGAAGCTGACGAGCAGAGGTTGGGCTGGTAGAATCATAGTATAGCACAAAACCACTGCATATGTGCAACTCC
>JBBSAN010000330.1:0-7225 GCA_038252265.1 Chloroflexia bacterium | reverse complement strand
GTTCCTCATTGCTCATCGCTCATCGCTCATTGCTTGCTTATCCTTCGACAATGACGGCGGTGCCGTAGGCGATGACTTCGCTGACGCCAGACATGATTTCGGTGGCGTCGTAGTGCATGGCGATGATGGCGTTCGCACCGAGAGCGTCGGCGTGTTGGACCATGATGTCGAAGGCTTCCTGGCGGGTGTGTTCGCACAGTTCGGTCAGGATGGTAATGTTGCCGCCGAAGAGGGTCTGGAAGGAGGCGGCGATCTGGCCGCCCAGGGCGCGGGAGCGGACGGTGATACCCCGGACGATGCCGAGGTTGCGGACGATGCGCTTGTCGGGGAAGGTGAAGGCGGTGGTGATGTTGGCAGCTTGCATGGAATAACTCCTTTGGTAGTCGGCGTTCGCTGGTTGGCCGGGGGTGATTGGGTTGTACCCCTGTATTCTACGGCGGGCGGGCGGAGCGGGTTACGGCCCGGTCTTATCATAGCAGGTTTAGGATCGGGTCGGGGGGCGCACGGTCAACGGATTTTGGGAACGGAGTACACGGATTGGGGACGGGGATTGGCGGAGGGATTAGAACATATCCCGAAGGGTTGTTTCATGTGAAACATATCCCATAGCGGGTTCCGCACAAATGAGCTTTACGGATGATTCCGATTCTCACATTTGCACGAGCAATATTATTTGTGGTCGTCGTGTTATGTTTAGTAGAGAGGGGTTAGGGGTTGGGGGTCGGGGGTTGGAGTCTAGCCGCAGCCCATGTTCCAGCCGACGCTCATGGTAACGGTGGTTTGGCCGTTGTCGGCGGTATCAGTCGTAACGTGCAATGACCCGTAATAGCAGCAATTAGGGATGATAAAGTGTCGGTTGTCGGTGTAATAGTCATCATCCTGCCAACCTTGCTTCTTCAGCGCGTCTACATACACGGACATTACTTTTTCAGGTGCATCGCGTGTTACGAACGTAATCTTGCCCGTGCTCCCCCGCTCTCGATTGTCCTGTAGTGGTTGGGCACCGGGGTAGGTGGGCGGCTGCCATGCGTCGCGGGTAGGCTGGTTGGGGTCGCAGTGGCGGGCGGCAGGGCCGCTGGAGGAGCTACAGGCGGTGAGGAGGAGGGCGCAGATCAGGAGGAGGGGGAGGCTGCGGTTCATGGGTTTCCTTTGGTGGGTGGGGTGGGCGAGCGCCCCTCACCCCTGGCCCCTCTCCCCGCTTACGCGAGGCGGACTCGGCCCGAACGGTCTTGGCTCGTGGCTCGTGGCTCGTGGGAGATGTCGGGGTGGGCGAGCGCCCCTCACCCCTTTCCCCTCTCCCCGCTGCGGCGGAGCGAGGGGGACTCAGCTTTAGCATTATACCGCAAAGGCACTCGGTTTTGGGTGAGAAATGAGGAGGGGGTTGGTAGATCAGCGTCTACCAACCCCTAACCTCTAACCCCCAACCCCCGGCTAGCGGCGGCGGGGGGTTTCGGTGCCCGTTGGCTCCATGTCGAAGAGGTCTTCGAGGGAGTCGGGGGGGATGGCGGTGGCGGGTTTGCGGCGGGTGGGGGTGCCGGTGGTGCCGGTGGTCGCCGGTTTTTTGGTCGTCGCCGGTTTTTTGGTGGCGGTGGGCTTTTTGGTCGTGGTGCTGGCTGCCGGTTTTTTGGTTGTGGTCGTGCCGGTGGCCTTGCGCGTGGTGGTGCGGGCTTTGGTGCCGGTGGTGGCTCCATCGGTGCTGGCGGCGGCGCGACGGGTGCGCGGTTGGGCGGTGCTGGCGTCGTCGGCGGCCTGGACGGGCTGGTTGTTGTGCGGGATCTGGCCGGTGTCGGGCGGGGCCTCGGCGGCGGACCAGTCGCACTGGCTGCACTTGACGCCCTGGTTGCGGTTGCCGATCATGATCAGGCCGCCGCATTGCGGGCACGCACCGGGCAGCGGGCGGTTCCACACGCTGAAGGTGCAGGCCGGATAGCGGCTGCAACTGAAGAAGACCTTGCCCTTGCGGCTGCGCTTCTCCACCATTTCGCCCTCGCCGCAGACGGGGCAGGGGACGCCGACCGTGGTCAGGATCGGGCGGGTGTAGCGGCAGGTGGGGAAGCCGGAGCAGGCGATAAACTTTCCGAAGCGGCCCACGCGGATCAACAGATCCTTGCCGCAGTCGGGGCAGGGTTCGCCTAGCTTCTCCGGCTCGGGCTTCGCCAGCGAGATGTGGGCCACCTCGCGTTCGGCGCGCTCGATTTCCAGGGCGAACGGGTTGTAGAAGGCGGTGAGCAGCGCACGCCAGGGGCGGTCGCCATCGGCCACCTCGTCCAGTTCGTTCTCCATCTGCGAGGTGAAATTGATATCCACCACGTCGGGGAACTGCTCGACCAGGAGGTCATTGACCACGCGGCCCAGGTCGGTCGGCACGAATTTCTTGTCGGTTTTTTCGACATAGCCGCGCTGCTCGATAGTCGAGAGGATCGGCGCGTAGGTGCTAGGACGCCCGATGCCGCCCTCTTCCAGCGCCTTGACCAGCGTGGCCTCGGTGAAGCGGGGGGGTGGCTGGGTGAAGTGCTGGTCCGGCCACAGCTTGCTCAGGTCAAGCGGTTCGTCCTTGTCCAGCGGGGGCAGCGCGCCCTTGTCCAGGTCGTCGGGGGCGTCGCCCACGTCCAGGCCCTCGCGGTAGACGGCGAGGAAGCCGGGGAAGCGGATGACCGAGCCGCTGGCGCGGAAGGTGTAGGGGCGGGGGGCCTTCTGGCCGTCCGCGCCGCTGCCCGCGCCAATGTCCACCGTGGTCTGATCGAGCAAGGCCGGGGCCATCTGGCTGGCGACAAAACGCTGCCAGATCAGGCGGTAGAGGCGCAACTGCTCGCCGGTCAGGAACGGGGTCAGGCTGTCGGGGTCGCGGCTCACGGTGGTGGGGCGAATCGCCTCGTGGGCCTCCTGCGCGCCGCGCACCTTCTTGGTGTAGGTGGGGGGGCTGGGAGGCACGTAGGCTTCGCCGTAGCGAGCGGCGATCACTTCGCGGGCCTCGGCCTGGGCGCTGGTGGCGACGTTGGTCGAGTCGGTTCGCATGTAGGTGATCAGGCCGACCGATCCCTCTTTGCCCAGTTCGATCCCTTCGTAGAGTTGCTGGGCGATGATCATGGTGCGGCGGGCGGTGTAGCCCAGCTTGCGCGAGGCCTCTTGCTGCAAGGTGCTGGTAATGAACGGGGCCGACGGGTTGCGCCGGGCTTCGCGCCGCTTGACCGTCTCGACCACGTAATCGGCGCGGTCTAGCGCCCGGATCACCGCGTCGGCGTTGGCCTGGTTGTTCAGTTCCGGCTTCGTGCCGCGCACGCTGTGGAGCACGGCGTGGAAGGTCATGTCTTTCTTCCAGCGCGCGGTCAGTTTGGCCGCATCGGCGACCCGCTTGAGCAGATCGACTTCGATGCTCCAGTATTCCACCGGGACGAACTCTTCGATTTCGCGCTCACGTTCGACCACGAGCCGCACGGCAACGGACTGGACGCGCCCGGCGCTGAGGCCGCGCTGGACCTTCTTCCACAGGAGCGGGCTGAGCTTGTAGCCGACCAGGCGGTCGAGGATGCGCCGCGCCTGCTGGGCGTTGACCAGGTCCATGTCGATCTCGCGCGGGTGCGACACCGCCTCGTTGATCGCTTCAGGGGTGATCTCGTGGAAGGCGATGCGCTGGACCTTGCGGTTGTTGCTCCGCGCCCCGGTCGCCTCGACAATGTGCCAGGCGATGGCCTCGCCCTCGCGGTCGGGGTCGGTGGCGAGGTAGACGGTGGTCGCTTCCTGCACATGGCTGCGCAGGTCTTTGATCGTCTTGGCCTTGTCGCGAGGCACCAGATATTGTGGCTCGAAGTCGTTGTCGGTATCGACACCGAGTTTGGTTTTGGGCAGGTCGCGGACGTGACCGCCGGAGGCGACCACGCGATAGGCGCGCCCCAGGACTTTGCTGATTGTGCGGGCTTTCGTCGGGGATTCGACGATCACCAATTTCGTTGCCATACTGTGTTGTTCTCTTTCATTAAATAGGTCCGGTGAGCGTTCGCCGGGGTGCTACGCTGGCGAACTCGTCCTGATAATACGCAATCCACTCCCTGCCTGTCAAGGGAACATCCGCCGGGACTTCCGGCACCTGTGCCCTGGGACCGCAACCTGGGGCCGCGTTGCTTCGTATTTTATGGAGAAAGGCGCTTGCCAGACGGTGATCGCTGTGCTATAATTCCGCACTAACGTTCGGAATAACCATGCTCTCGTTCCTCTGGGGCCGGTTGGCGGATCGGCCTTGTACCTATATATACACCCTCTATACCTATACGCGGACGGCCCGTGTAAGTTGCTAAAGGAGAACAGCCCTCTATGGAAGCTCCCCTGACGAAAGCGCAGGTGCTGGGGCGGATCTGGGCCGATCATGCGCTGCTGGAAGCGACGATCGCCCCGCTGAGCGCGATGCAGATGACGCAGCCGCTACCCGATAGCTGGTCGGTGAAGGATGTGCTGGCGCATATCACCACCTGGGAAGGGCTGCTGATCCTGTGGCTGGAGGCGTTGGTGGCGGAGACGTTGCCCGCCACGGCGGTGCCGCCCACCGCCGACGCCGTAGACCGGCTGAACGCGGCGCGCTATGCGGTGACCCACGCCTATCCCCTGCCGACGGTGCTGACGGCGTTTCACCGCTCGTTCGGGCGGGTGTTGCAGGCAGTAAACGCGCTGCCGGAGGACGTGGATCTGCGGATGCCGTTGTCGCCCGCCTGGGCCGCCGGGGAGCCGCTGGGGCAACTGATTGCTGAGAACACCTACGAGCATTACCAGGAGCATATGGCGGCGATCCGCTCCTGGCGCGAGGCGGCGCGGTCGTCGGCGTGAAACGTGAAGCGTGAAGCGTGAAGCGTGAAGCGTGAAACGTGAGGCGTGAGGCGTGAGGCGTGAGGCGTGAGGCGTGAAGCGTGAGGCGTGATGTGGGGTGGGCGGCGTGGAATGTGCTGTAGGGAGGGTACAGGCTGTGGCATAGGCTTCAGCCCTCAGGTAAGGAGGGTCTGTTACCATGAACGAAAATCTACAGGTCACGACCGGCTTTCTGGATGTGCCAGGCGGCCAGCTCTATTACGAAGTCGCCGGATCGGGGCATCCGGTGGTGCTGATCCACGCCGGGGTAGCCGATAACCGGATGTGGGACGAGCAGTTCACGGCGTTTGCCGCCCGCTACCGGGTGATCCGCTATGATGTGCGGGGCTATGGCAAGACGCGCACCGAGGGGGTCGAGTTCTCGAACCGGCAGGATTTATACGATCTGCTGCGCCATCTGGATGTGGACAAGGTGCATGTGATCGGCCTATCGCGGGGTGGGCAGATCGCGACGGATTTCACGCTGGAACACCCGGAGATGGTGACGGCGCTGGTCCCGACCGCTGCCGGGTTGAGCGGCTACGATCAGCCGCTGCCCGACAGTGACGCGGTGAAGCAAGAAGTGGCGCTGTTCACGCGCATGGACGAGCTATGGGAGAGCGGCGCGCATGATGAGCTACAAGATCTGGAAGTTCATGCGTGGGCGGACGGGCCGCGGCAGCCGGTGGGGCGGGCCGCGACGGAGGTGCGCGAGCGGGTGCGCGAGATGAACGCCGGGACGTACAACCGGGGCGAGCCGGAGCCGAAACCCCAACCGCTGGACCCGCCCGCTGCCGGGCGGCTCGCGGAGATCACGGTGCCCACGCTGGTCATCATCGGGGATCTGGACGAACTCGCCACGCAGGCGATGGCGGAGTATATGGGGCAGCATATTCCGGGGGCACGCAAGGTGGTGATCCCCGGCGTGGCCCACATGGTGAATATGGAGCAGCCGGAACGCTTCAACGAGCTGGTGCTAGAGTTTCTGGATAGCGTCGGTCAGTAGGTGGTCAGAAGTCAGAAGTCAGAAATCAGACATTAGCCTCTTTCATTAACCGGGTACGCAGCTATAGGTGGACCGCTCTTTGGGGCGGCCCATTCTTTTGTTGTTGCTATAACATCGATGTCATTGAGACATAAGACCAGTGATGATATAGCAAAGTGGGGATACAGAGAGACCGGAGCTAATATGTACTTCGTCCCACACTCTGCCTGGGGATGGTGCCAGTTGACAAGCGGCGGGGTGGCTGCTATTATGAGCAGCGAACGGTGCCTGTCCTGGTAGTAGGAAAGGAGACGGTACGATGCGGATGAACAAGGAAGTTGTGTTGTTTGGGGGGTGGGGGCTGATCCTGTTGCTCGGCTTCATCCCGATGAAGTTCGACTTTATGTGGGTTGATACGCTGCGCCCCTGGATTCCGTGGCTGATCCTGACGCCTGTTGGTTTCGGGCTGATGGCGTTGACGATGGACCTGCGTGACCGCAACATGCAGCTGATCATCGCCGAGTGGGCGGTGCTGATCGGAGTGGGGTTTGTGATCACCTACCAGATGCACACCGGGCCATTGGGGTCGTGGTTCAATATCATCGGTGCGATCTGGCTGGGGCTGATGGGGCTGGGGCACGTCCTCTGCACGCTGATTGTGGGCAACCGGACGTTCCTCTGGTTGGGAGCGGCGCAACTTGTCGCAGCGGCGGGGATGTACTTGCTGAAGGACACGCAATTCATCCTGGACTGGCAGTTCGTGATCACCGGGGTGGTCAGTGCGGCGGCGATGTTCTATCTGATCATCCCGCGTCCCGTGCTGCTGCGCGCCCGGATATGAGCAGCGAGCAGCGAGTAGAACAGTGAAGAAGAGGTAAAAGATAAGGGCGGAGAGGATCCACGAACATCTCCGCCCTTATTTCATTTAACGAGGTGGCGATAGAAGAAGATGGTGTCGTAGCGGCTGCCGTCGCGCTCGGTGGTGGCGTCGGGGACGACGCCGACGCGGGTGTAGCCGAGGTGGGTGTAGAGGCCCTCGGCCACGCTGCCCGTTTTGGTGTCGAGGACGAGGAGGGTGCGTCCGATGGCACGGGCGGTGTCTTCGATGGCAGCCATGAGGGCGGTGCCCAGGCCCTGACCGCGTGCGCTGGTGTGGACGATCAGCTTCTGGACTTCGGCGCGGTGGGAGCCGTTCTGCTGGGGGGCGGGAACCAGTTGGACGGTGCCGATGATGTGGACCCCCTCGCGGGCGACGAGCAGCAGGCGCGTCCCGGCGGCCAGGTCGCGGGCGATGGTGGGCCAATTGGGGGCGGTGGTAGCTTCTGCCAGGGGCTTCGATATGTTTTGTTATGCGCCGTCTGCGACGGCGTATTTTAGCAGCGCCGGGTGGGCGGTTTGGTCGGCGGG
>JBBSAN010000329.1:0-7276 GCA_038252265.1 Chloroflexia bacterium | reverse complement strand
TTTATAATCGGGTGCGCGGGTCGGGCCAACCAGCAGGGGCGTCCCGACCGCTTGTGAAATTGTACAAAGTCAAGCTCAGGATGACAGCTTGGGTGACAAGGGACGCTTGATCTGCTCTCCTACTGACAGAATTTATACCAGTCTCGCTATTTTAACCGATAGACCACCAACTCGTCCGGGGCCAGCAAGTCGCGCAATTCCGGGCGCACGTCGCCCACCCAGAAGGGGGCAGCCCAGGTGGGCGGCTGGGAAGCGTGGTACGCCTCGGTCCAGTCGGGCAGGGTGGCGAAATAAGGGCGGGTGCCCGCCCACTGCGCGCCGTAGCTGCTGGCGGCGACCACGACGTAGCGCACGCCCCAGCCGCGCAGGAGGGTGAACGCGGCGGTGCTGGGGAACCCGGCCAGGGTGGGGCGAGCGGCGACGAAGCCCGGCGGCTCGAACGTTTCGTAGCCAAAGGCCAGCGGGTGGGCGTAGAACGTCCCGGCGTAGAGCGGCGGTCCGGCGACGGCGCTGGTCAGCGGCAACTGGATCACCGCGCCCGGTGGTTGCGCGGCCAGCCACCCGGCCACGGCGTTGGGCTGCACCGTGGTCAGCCCCCAGGCGTTCGGCGCGCTCCACAGGTCGCACAGGACGAGCGCGATCAGCCCCACGGCTCCGGCGGCCCGCCATTTCAGCATCACTGGCCGGGCCAGCAGCCAGGTCGCGCCCAGCCCCGCCAGCACCGCCCCACCGAGGGCGACGCCCACGCCGAACCGGGCATAGGCGCGTAGGCTGCTGAACCCCGGCACCCAGTCGTAGAACAGCCGCCCCGGCAGCGTCACCGTCCCTCCGCCGATTAGCGCCTGCCCGCCCCCCGCCGTGTGCAAGGTCAGCCCCAGCGAGAGGACGAAGCAGATCGCCCCCAATATCACCCAGATCCCCGGCTGACCGATGCGGCGGCGGGCCAGCAGCGCGATCCCGGCCAGCACGGCGGCGATCAGGCCGGGGTAGAGTGCGTCCTCGATGATGTTTTGCTGGGCGTGGGCCTCCATCGCCGGGCGACCCCATAAGGGGTGCAACTGGTTGGGGATGAGGTAGTCTTCGGGGCTGGCCGAGTTTTCGTCGGCGGCTTTGGCCGAGTGGCGCAACGGCGCTTCCCCGGCGGCCTCCAGCGCGGGCAGCAACCCCGGCAACACGACCACCCCGGCGACCAACCCGGCCACGACCGCCGCCCGCCCCGCCGCCACCCAGGGGAACCCCCGCCGCAACGTCCACCCGCGCAAGACCACATATCCCCCTAATAGCAGCCCGCCGATGAGGGCGTAATACCAGGCGGTCAGGACGGTCAAGCCGTAGCACAGGCCCAGCAGCGTAGCATCGCGCCAGCGGGGGCGGCGCAGGGTCCGTTCGGCAAAGAGGAGCGTGCAGGGTAGCCATTGTGTGGCGGCGATCTGGAGGTGCCCGGCGGCCTGGGCGAGGCGATAGGGGGCGAGCATGAAGACGATCCCGGCCAGCAGCGCCGCCGGGCGGTTCGCCCCCACCGTGCGCGCCAGCCCATAGGTGCCCAACCCCGAAAGGACGAACCCGGCCAGCAGCACGGCGTTATACCCCGCCACCGGCCCGGCCCCCAGCGCCACCAGCGCGCCGGGGATCGTGTTCGGCAGCGTTGGTTCGCCCCGCCCGAAGTTGAAGCCGAAGGGAGCAAAGACATTGGGGTCGTTGAACAAATTGGCCCCGGTCCGCAACGCCGTCTCGACCCACCAGATTTTGTAGAGAAAGGCGTAGTTATCGCCCGGCCAGCCGGGGAGGGCGGTCGTCCACTGCGTCGCCAGCGGCCACGTCGCCGCCACGGCCAGCCCGCCGAACACGACGATCAGCCCCAGCACCTCGAACGCGGGCGACCAGCGCCGTGCCAATCCCCCTTCCAGCCATGTCCACACCCCGGCATAGGCCACCGCCCCGCCCAGGAGCAGGATCACGCCGACGACCAGCAGCGCGGTCGGCAGGAACGGGGCGGGCAGCATGGCGATCCCGATGCCAGCCACCACTGCCACCCCCGCCGCGATCCCCAGCGCCCACCCCTCGCGCCAGCGGCGGGCCAATGCCCAGGCCAGGGCAGGCAAGAGGAGGAGGCCGACGCCCGGCAGCGGCGCGGGCAGCGGCCACCCGCCCACATCCGGCGCGGGGGCGACGGTCACGCGGCGCACGGCGGCGGTCAGGCGGCGGCTGTCGCCCGCGCCGGGGACAAAGCTGTCGTCATAGGTGCCTGCGACCAGGGCGACGGCGTTCTCCAACCCGATCTGGCTCGGCGCGGTGATCGTGTAGGTCGCCCAGCCGGGTGCGAAGGTGAGCGGCACGGTGCTGCCGTTCGCTTCCAGGCGGACGCCGGTGGGAGCAGCAACACCATCCGGGCGCGGCGCGGTCATTTCCAGCGTGACCGTCTGCCGGGCGGCCAGCGCGGGCACCAGCACCCCCGCTGCCGGGCGGCTCCACCGAAACCGCACCCCGCCCTCGCCCGCCTCCGCCGGGTAAAACCCATCCCCCCGCCACGCCGGGTCGTCCACCCCCCAGCTCAGCGGGGCCAGGGTCGCCAACCGCCCGCTCCAGACCACCAGCAACAGCAGGCCCGGTAGGAGCAAGGCGGCGATGGTGATCCCGATCCGTCGGGTGGGGCTGGTCATGGGGTTGTCTTCTCACTGAGGCGGGAAACGTGAAACGTGAAACGTGAAACGTGATGCGTGAGTTCGTATTGCGTATTGCGTATTGCGTATTGCGTCGTTCTGATCCCTGATCCCTGATCCCTGATCCCTGATCCCTGATCCCTGATCCCTACTCGTCACGCATCACGCATCACGCATCACGCATCACGTCACCGTGGCACCGTCACGCGGGCCAGGATGCGCTCGATAGCGCGGTCGGCGGACAGGCCCTCGATCTCGGCTTCGGGCTTGAGGATGATCCGGTGGCGGTAGACCGGGGCGGCCAGGGCTTTGATGTCGTCGGGCACCAGGTAGGCGCGGCCCTGGATGGCGGCGTAGGCCCGGCCCGCCTGCAACAGGGCGATAGAGGCACGAGGGCTGCCGCCCAGCAGCAGGTCGGGCGAGCGGCGGCTGGCCTCGGCCAGGCGGGCGATGTAGTCCAGCAGCGCATCGTCGGCGCGGATCGTTTCCAGTTCGGCCCAGCAGGCGGCCAGGTCGTCGGGCGTGGCGACCGGGGTGACCCCGGCGGCTCCCAACTGGCGCGGGTCGAAGCCGTGCTGGTAGTGGCGCAGGATCTCGGTTTCGGCCTGGAGGTTGGGGTACTGGACCAGCACCTTGAACAGGAAGCGGTCCAATTGCGCCTCCGGCAGGGGGTAGGTGCCCTCGTATTCGATGGGGTTCTGCGTCGCCAGGACCATGAACGGAGCGGGCAGGGGATAGCCCACGCCGTCAATCGTCACCTGGCGCTCCTCCATCGCTTCAAGCAGGGCCGATTGGGTCTTGGCCGGGGCGCGGTTGATCTCGTCGCCCAGCAGCACGCTGGTGAAGATCGGGCCGCGCCGCAGGTTGAACGTGCCGGTGGGCAGGTCGAAGACGTTGGTGCCGATGATGTCGGCGGGCATCAGGTCGGGGGTGAACTGCACCCGGCGGAACTCGGCCCGCACCGTCAGGGCGAGGGTCTTCGCCATCAGCGTCTTGGCGATGCCCGGCACGCCCTCCAGCAGCACATGGCCGCCGGACAGCAGTGCCACGACCAGCAAATCGAACACATCATCCTGCCCGACGATCACCTTTCGGCGTTCGCGGTTGATCGCCTCATATAGCTCGGCAATACGCATGGTTGCTCCTGGGGGTTGGGGGTTAGGGGTTGGGGGTTGGTGTATTGTTCAAATAGCACATGGACGCCAAAGGTTGACCACATCGGTTTCATGTTCCTCGAACACCGCAACCAAGGATCGCCAGCCACGCTCTTTGGCAAAAAGTCGTTCAGCACGGTAGATAGGTACTATCCAAAATAAATGGGTGTGGGAGCTATCACTATGGTGGACATAATCCGGTATGTCTTCTCCAAAGTTCATACGAGTAATCAAAATGTCTGTTAGCGGCGAATCCGGGATCATGCCTTCTTCACCAAGAATGGTGTGTCCTTCCCCAAAGTAAGTATCAAGCGCAAACGGATACACCGCCAGGCTACCCAGACTGTTGACCAACTCACCTTGCGCCTGATTCGAGAACATGAACAATTCTATCCGCGTATCCTGTACCGCGTGCGGATGTGCTAATGTCTGGCGGCTCATACCGAGTGTCGTGTAGATCCATACATCGTGTTCCGGTGTTGCGAACTCCAAGATAGTGATGGGATCAGGTGCCTTTTCAATCGTGTGGGAATACCGGGAAGCGGTAATAGGTATTCCCCACAGTCGCCTATAATAAGCCAGAATTTCCTTTTCTCGTATTTCGTGGTTCATATGCGTATCAACCTTCTTCCACCTGCGCCCGCAGCGCCTCCGCCTCTTGCACCAGGCGCAGGAGGGTGGCGTCGGAGAGGCGAGGGGTGGCCCCGGCGGCAGCGTCCAGGCGTTCCAGCACGCTCCGCAGCCGGGCGGCATCCAGGTCCGGGTGCGAGGCGGCCACGTCGGCGGCGAGGGCGGCGGGCGGGGCAGCAGTGTCGAAGCCGTAGGGCGCGGCGAGGGTGCGGCGGAACTCGGCGGCGTAGCGGGCCGCCGCCCATTCGGTGCGGTTCGCCCGGTGGAACAGCCCGGCCAGCGAGAGGACATAATCCATCGTGCCGCGCCGGTCGCCCTCGGTCGCCACCGCCAGGGATGGCCCCAGCCGCCGCCCGCGCAGCACGAGGAAGAAGACCACCGCCGCCAGCGCATAGACCAGCGCCCAGCCCCACGGCTGGCTGAGCAATACTGTCCGCAGGTCGGTCCCGCTGTAGCCGTGGTGGACCTCATCGAAGGCTTGCCGCCGCCCGCGCCCACTGCTGCCCGCCAGGTTCCAGGCCAGCGGGCCGTTCAGGTCGCGGTCCAGCCCGGCGTTGCTGAAGGGGGAGGCGCTGGTGACGACGAACACCCGGCCCACGCCGTAGCGCCACGTCGCCAGCACCGGGTCGGCCCCGGCACGCACCAGCGGCACCACCTCGGGGCGCGGCACGTCCAGCGTCCAGCCGGTGGCGATGTGGATCGCCGGGACGGGGGGGTGGGCGAACACCGGCTGCTGGAGGGCCAGCGTGGCATTGATCGCCGGGAGCAGCGGGTTGAAGGCCAGGCCCAGGCCGCTCTGCAAGGCATCCGCGCTGCGGGACAGGGTGACCCCCTGGCCCTCGGCGGCCAGCACCAGCGTCCCCCCCTCGGCGACCCAATCCAGCACGGCGCGGGCTTCTACGTCGCTGTACGCCTGCTGGGGGGTGAGCACCCACAGTACGTCGGTGGCGGCCAGCCGATCGCGGAAGGTGGCCGTGTTCGCCAGTTGTTCGACTGGATAGCCCCCCGCCTGGAGCCACAGGTAGAGGGCCAGCGTGCCCCCCGCCGCCGGGCTGAGGCTGGAGCCGTTGCTGCTGTCCTGGCCCTCCGGGGTCTGGGTGCTGACCGTGACGAAGGTGACGACCACCAGGGCCAGCACCAGCACGGCAGGCCACAGCCACTCGCGCAAGAGGCGGTTGCTCATGCCGGGGCCTCCGGCTCGGCGGGCGTGGCTTCCACCGCCTGGGCTAGTGCGCTGTACTGCTGGTAGTCGGCGGCGCTGGCCGGGCTGCCGCCGTACCAGACCCGGTCGAAGGTCAGCACCAGCGGGCGCAACGCCTCGCGCAGGTGGGCCGGGGCGCGGCGCAGGTGTTCCAGGTTGGTCAGGGCGCGGTCGAAGCGCAGCCGGTCGGCCTCGTCCAATTCCAGCATTGTCGCCAGGTAGCGATAGCGGATAGCGCGGCGATAATCGCCCCCGGCGGCAGCTTCGGCAGCGGCGGTCTGGGCGTGGGCGGCGGTCCAGTTGGCCTCGGCATGGGCCAGCGGCATGTGGGCTACCCCCCGGTTGCGTCCCCGCCGCAGCCCCAGCACGGCCACCCCGATCGCCAGCGCGGCGGCCAGGAGACCCCCGGCCCCCAGCAGATAGGGCGCGACCGGCCCCAGCAGCCCCAGTACCAGCCCGCCAAACAGCATCGCCCCGGCGACGACGCTCCCCACAATCGCCCCGAAGAACGCCGCCCGCTGAAGTCGCCGCCCCCGGCTCCAGGGCCGGTCGCTGTAGGCGATGTAGAGGATGAAGGTGACGATCAGCCCGGCCACGCTGCCGACCAGCCCGGCGCGGGGCACTGGGTCCATGGTGAACAACGCCTCGACAAAGGGGCGCATGAACGCGCTCAGCCGTTGCTGCAAGGTGGTGCGCTGCTCATACTGGAAGCGCGGGTCGGCCAGCACCTGATCAAGCTGGTGGAGCGCCGTGGCGTCGTCCGTCGGCGGGCCGGTTTCGCGGGGGCAACAGGGCGGGCCGGGGGTAGGGGGCGCGGCGGTGGGCAGTGGCGTGCCGCCCGGCAATGTGCTGGGCGACCCCATCGATCCCGGGTCCAGCAGATCCACCAGGGCAAGGAGGCGGGTTTTGGCCTCGTCGTAGCGCGGCGGCTGTTGCTCGATGGCCGCTCGCACCACACCCAGGTTGACCATGAGCGGTGGCCCGCCGTAGCGGGGGATCACCGGCCCATCCGGCGGCAGCAGCATCAGCGCGACATCGCGGAAGGTTTCTTCCGCCGACCCTTTTCCATCATGATCTAGCCAGAAATAGGTTTCGCGTAATTTCTGGACGTAATAGCGGTACTCCCGTGGTTTGGTCGTGGCTGTCGCCTGGGCACGCGGCAGAAGAAGGGGCGCAAGCCGCGCGTGGGGTGCTGCCGGTGCGGTCAACGGATGATCGCACAGATTACACGGATTATCGTTCGTGGTCGCCTGAAAATCCGTGTAATCTGTGCGATCATCCGTTGACCGCACCGTCCCGCCCCCAACCCCCACGAGGGCCAGGCAGAGGAGCAGCACGAACAGCAGGCGGCGGGGGGTAGGCATCAGGGGGCTACTGCGGGCCGAGGTCGAGGCGCTCGCCGTGGCGGAGGCGCACATCGAAATAGAGCAAGGTCACCAGCACCAGGATCCAGGGCAGGATGGCGATCCGCACCAGCAGGGTCACCAGATAGATCAGGGCCATCACCGGGGCACGGTCGGCGGAGGTCGCCTCGAAGGTGAACGTTTGCAGCAGGGTGGGGCCGTTCTGGAGCAGGGTCAGCGGCAGCGTGCCCACGCCGATGGCAAGGAGCACCCGCCAGAAGTGGCCGC
>JBBSAN010000328.1:0-7277 GCA_038252265.1 Chloroflexia bacterium | reverse complement strand
CGCCTGTCGGCTGGGAGGCAACCTACCAGACCTGGCTAGAGGAGGTACGAGCCGCCGGACTAGACTTCCGCTATTGGACGCTCGGCACGTACCGGGAGAAGAACACGCAACTCGACGCCTGGCGGGAACGGTGGGGGCTGCTGCCGATGGAGTGGCAACCCGCGGATCATGAGATGATCCACGACGGCACGCACTGGCACTTGCCGGAGGCCCGCCGGGTGGCGATTTATACGACCGTGCGCAACCTTATTCGGCGCGAGTTCCCGACGGCGCGGGTGAGCCTCTGCAAGGAGACCCATACAGTGCGGCGGGCGCTGGCGTTGTGCAATGCAGACTGTAACTGCTTGGCTTAGGTGCGGAAGGTGAAACGCGTATGGTCTTTACTACTTGGACCGTTTGTTTGGATGATAGAGCCCTCGGTTTTCATGGCATTAAGGGCGTGCGTCAGATGACTGCTTTTGATCTTGCCGAACCACTCTTCCCCCTCCTCTTCAGAGGCCAGCACACCCACGTAAATGTTGATGCGTGACTCAACGCGTCCTCGATACAGCTTCCAGATCGTCGCTTTTAGCTGTTGCACTACAGCATCGAAGATTCCCTGCGGTGTGGGTTCTTCCACGAACATAGGCAACTGGTGCGGCTGATTATCTTTGTGTTCGCGCACCTTCGTCTGGTACGTCTCTTCTACTGTAAAGGCCACGTCGTTCGCCAGCGTCAGCCCTTTCGGGTGCCCTGTCGCAAACACCATATGATATTTCACCCGCCCCGTTGTTGCCCGGATACAGTACGCGGCAGCATAGCCCTCGCCCCGCGCGTGATAATAGGTGCTACCCAGCCGTTCCATGTACAGCCGGAGGGCCTTCTCTACCCGCTCTTCCGGTGTCGCTCCGGCCAGCCGCTGTTGTAACTCGACTGGATCGGTGATGCCATATACGCGAAAGAGATTATCCAGCTTCTTCGGCCCCCGGGGATCGCCCGACTCAAAGAAGCCGCTGAGCCGCCGGACTGTCTGATGGTCGAAGCGGATCCATAAATCCGTCACATTTGGCCGGCGGATGAGGCGTTCAACCGCACTCCAGTCGATCCCTTTGATACCAAAGGGATCAAGACAACAAATCCCCGCTTGCCCACCCAACTCTTGGAGAATCCGGTCCGTATTGGCCAGGAATGTACCGGGCAGATTCAGGACTAGTCCGCCAAAAGGGGAGGTGCTGGCACAGAGTTCCGCAAAATGCTGAGGGTCCTCTTCGATATTGATGCACCGTAACGAGTAGGCTTTCCCCCCATCCAGGCACGTTTGCGCCAATTGGGCTGCCTTCACTGGTGGGCCAGGGAGGGACGTTGTTCCATCGCCATAGGTCCCACGACCGGCAAACCCATCTAAGTAGACCACGCGCTTCCAGGTACTGCCCATAATCTTGGAAGCGGCCGATAGATACATATTGAGGAGTTGGTGTTTGCGTTCCGACCAATCCTTAAGCTCGGCGAAAAATTCCTTACTCTTGCGTTGTGACATACTCTTTCCCGTCTGCCCATAGGGGTTCTGCCGAGGCCGCGCCATCGTTCATGGCTCCGCCAGGCCGAGCCTGTAAGCACCAACGCCCCTTAGCCCCAGGACCCTAACTGTCCTGACGTGCCGCGTCCCATATCTCACGTACTGCCGCCTGGGTTTGGAAATCTCGAAACGCCTTCCACACTTGTGTGTCTTTATTGAAGTCATGTTCGAGTTGCTGAAGCCGGTTGTAATTGGGCCTAGGTTGCAGCAGTTCGCGGTACAGCTCACGTGCTGGACCCTGGAGTTCTGGGTGGTGGAGCGGCCCCAGCCTGGTCAGTAATGCTTGATAGGCGGTGGTGAGCGGCTGGCTGGGGATCCTCCGGTCGGGTTGGCCTGGGGGCCAGGGATCAGCTACCAGACCCTCAATTGGCGGCACTCTGGGCACCGGACGTGGGCTATTGCTACGAGGTGATGATCGTCGACGTAGCGCCGGGCTGTTGATGGCATCCCCGGCACTGGCGCTACCCCCGATAGCGATGTTAGGGCTTCCTATCTTAAGGCTGCTAATCACTGATCCTCTTGGCGGTGTTTTCTTCTTGCTACCATCCTCACCGGAACTATTAGGGTGGAACACTTGGTTAATGATCCAAGTACCGATACTTTTAGGTAGCTTTTTAAGCCGCTTAATCCCGGCACGCCCAAAAATGATCACGACGAGAATGCCAACCAGGAATATTAAGCCCCAGATAAGGAATTGCTGATTCAAACGTAGCAGATCGTAATCGCTCACTGCTGCGTCTCCCGCCAACGTGCTCGTTACTGTTGCGCGCAGCGAGTCATACTGCATCCAGAGGGCGATGAATAGATTGCCAGCACAAACAAAGCAGGCGATGATTGCTCCCGCAGCAAGCACCCACTGTATGCCCACCCACAGCTTCCAACCAACTACTTCCGGTTTGGGGAGCACTACTGTGGGAGATGCTATGGCTGTGCGTGTTGAGGCGCGCGCCTGAGTTAAAGCCATCGCAGCCTGAGCCTTTAGCTGGCGTAGAGTTGGCTCCATACTCGAACCAGACACGAAGAATAAGGCGTTATTGATGAGCGTAATCAGTGGATGGGGTGTACCTAGAAGCCCTGGAGGCCAGTCATTACATCGGGTAACAATATCAAGTAGAGCGGCCCGTTGTCCAGAGGGACGGGAAAGGTGCTGGGTCAGTGCAGGGGGGAGATCGAGCAGTAGCACAAGGGTACGTCCGTGGCTCTCCTGCGTATCTGGGATCAGGGCCAAAACCTCAATAAGCTTCTGGTATTGGATAGGTGTAAGTAAACCCATGCCGTACCTCTTCAAGGAAGAACTGAATATGAGCGGGATGCTACTGATCAGAAGATCGTTTACGCCGGACGTATTTTATTGGCCCCCTTGGTCCAGGCGGTTCTGGTGGGGGCGGTGGCAGCGAATGAAGTTCTGCGGGATCTCTTCTCCATCTATAGTTAGTGCTTAATCGCCCCCGAAACGATATCCGCTTCGCGCGCTTTTGGATGTGGACGAATGATAGCCGTAGTGCCAGGTTAGGCATAGGTTCATGCTCGGATATAAGTGACCGTCTGTCATCCCCTTCCGCCACAAACTCATTTACTTCTACTATGTCTAGGATTTTCTGCCCTATAGATTTCCCTACAATCTCTGCGACATACGGTGCTTTCGCCCAATCGTTGAAATACACAGTCTCCGCCGCGCTGTGTATCTGCAAGCTATTCAATGTGGCGATATCTGCATCAGGCAGATCTTGGGTTAGGGTAGGGCTTTTTTGGGCACCAACGCTATAAACTGTCTCATCGTAGAGCATCAGCAAATGCTTGGGTGAGAGGGGGAGGAATAGCTGTAGCCCTCTACACAGATTGCCAGTTACTCCCATGCCTTTGATACCCTGCACATATTGGTTGTACTTGAACACAGGGTTATCCGAGGTGATAAATATCTGATCCGCCCTGGCGCAAATCAAGTGCATTCGTAAGTCGGAAATCGCCTCTGTCGTGGCTGGAACTAACCCTAAAGAAAAGGTAGCGGGATTCTCTGAGCCGATACGGACTGAATCCAGATCCATGTCTTTTCCTACGCTTGTACCCTTTAAAGCTTGCTTCATCAGTCGATCAAAGCCTACATCTACACTTTCCGCCGCGCGCTTGGTCCTAACCATTTGGAGGGCGACGAAAATGATCAATAGCCAATATTCATCACTGCGATATTCGGGCAAGCGCGAACCATTCACAATCTCTTTCAACAGCGGGCCAAAGTGCCTTTCGAGTTCACCAAGCGCATCCTCCACCTCGTCTGTTTTACCGTAGAGGTGGTGCCCATAGCATTGATCGCGCAAGCTCACATTCGCTATTGCCTGCCGTCGCGCTAAGTTGTAGAGGTGGATTTGTCGGGGAGTGCTACCGAAGGCCCGCAGGTATAGGCGTGGGACGTAGTGGTGCCTGTCTTTACTCATTGACTGCTCGCTTCTATCTACGCTTACCTAGCGCTACCCCGCCGATCTCGCAAGGCCCACGCGTGTTCTAACGCTGCCGTGCGGGCTGGGCTATTGAATAGGGGCTAGAGTTTAACCTTGTGTGCTTCCACCAAGAGCACGATGTTAGACGCGGCTAGGTGCAGAGCGTAGGCGGCTAGATAGTCAGGGATGATGACAGGTGTAGCGCCCTGCCCATGCCCGCTGGTTTTATTCCGCACCGTGGGCAGGCCAGCCTCCAGTACCATGCGTAGGCCGTGGAACTGGTTTAGCAGATAAGCTGGGATCAGCTCTTCTTGCAAGACGAGTGTAATCAATTCCTTTGCGGTTGCGGTGGATGGGTACACCCACTGCCGCGCGTCACATATTGCTTTCATGGTGCTTTCAAACGCTTTGAGGGCTAATACGATGGCGTTCTTGTAGTCTCCCTGCCGATAATATTTATGCGCCTCTAGGAATTCCTCTGCTGGCCCTTGAAAGGCAGCGTCTTGTAGCAGAGTAATGGCAGGTTTTACGGCTTCTGCATGAAGGTACTGCGAGTCCACCCGGATCAACTGACTGCCCTCAAATTGATAGCCGATGTTATGTTCTTTGAAGCGGTGGTTTAGCTCCTCTATTGCATCGTCTGGTGTTTGGTTGATATTATTGGTGGTTATGTCCATCTCATCTAGTGCCCGTGCCGAATGGTTTATTAGACGGAACCCTAGTTCAATAAGATCCAGTACCTCCTCCGTAGTACCTTTCATCAAAAAGTGTTTGCATTGGGCATCGGGATCGGGATGTGGTGATCCCAATTTATCTAGCCCTCGTTCCTGTGCCAGCGTTTCAAACATGGTGTTCCATGCTACGTTGGCGAAGTGTTCTTCAGGGTTGTATACATGCCACGCGCAAGACCCCAGCGTCCTTGTCAGGATACGGCCTATTTGTACACGGAAAGGCTGCGGTAGATCATCATACTGATAGACATCCGCCTGCCCTGCCTGGGCCAGTCGCTTTTGGCGTTTGGAGAAGGTTTCATACACAGGCATTGTTAGTTAGCTCCCCTGGTTTGTTACAAGCGCCTTATCGCGGCGTGAAGCTCGTGCTGGTCGTCGCCAGCACCGTGCCCTTGGCGTTGGTAAATTTGACGCTGAGCACCACCTTATAGCCGTAGGTGGCCCGGCTGATGTCGCGGGTGCAGCTCGCCACGCCATTGCTGTTAGTGACCCCGGTGCAGGAGGAGGTCGTTGACTTATAGAACCATGTCATGCGCATCGTCGCCCCGGCCACGGGCTTCTTACCGTTCTTTAGCGTGCCGGTGACGGTGACCCGCGCATTGTGGTGCGGGGTCGCGTTGGAGACGGTGGCCGTCGCGCTGTAGGCGGCGAGTGGAGCGGCCAGCGACCCGCTGACGGTGCGGAAGGGAAGGGAGGCCGCACTGGTCGGCCAGGCCGGGACCAGGCCGAAGACGAAGATCAGGGCGAGGAAGATCGGGAAGAGACGACGGTTCATAAAATTCTCTCCTTGAGGGTTGGGGGGCCGATGTGGCCGCCCAGCTAGTGGGGGCTGCGCTAACCGGAGACAGCTTAGCGCAGCCCGCCTTTCCATTCTTGCTGCAACAGGTTGCCAGTGATCAGATGATACGCGCGGTGGGCTAGGGCCACGCTGCCGAAGTCAAACGTTCACCGATGCGGGGCGGCCTGCACGAGTAGCCGCGACGTGGCGAACCCCGTGCCTTCGCTAGCTGCGAAGGCGATGCGGGCCACTTTCGAGCAGGGCAGCGACACGACCTGTCGCTGCGGTCCAAGCTGGCCCTGATCCCCCAAGATCCGCCGCCGGTCGGTGACGGCGAGGGTGGACGGCTCCTGTGCCTGTTCGGGGAGGACCGCGTAGAGGGTTTCGCCGGGGATGATGAGTGGGAGCACCGCGCGTAGGTCGTCGGGGTGCGTGTATTCGACTTGGCGCACGTAGGCCAGGGTCGCCGGCGATGGCCGGTGGGGGCGGCGGGCGCGGGGTATAGCCAATCGGGGGCATCGTGTACGTAGGGGTGGGGCACACCGCGTCGTCGAGCACCTGCGTGCAATGGGGGCAGGCGGGCGGGCGGGGCTGGGGGAGGGCCCAGGAACAATGGGGGCAGGCAGGCGCAGGCATGGCACGATCGTCCGCAGCGCCGCAGGGTCCGTCGCCCGGCGGGGCAGCTAGAGAACGGTGACGGGACGCACCGCAGGTGCCCGGGCCCCCGGCTCATCCGCCCCCCGACGGTGAGTTGCGGCCCGGTACACCTACGACCGGTGGGTAGAATACGACTCGTATCATACTCCGATCGGGGGGCGTTGTCAAGAACCGTTCGACCCCTCCGCAGCATCGCGGGTGGTGGCCCCGCCGGGCGCAAGCACGTATACTAGCGGGTATGGAATGGGAAGAGGTCGCGGGCCAGGTGACCGCCGTGGTGCCGGTTTGGGACCGCTGGGGGGTGGATGATGGGCACCCGGTGGCGGCATTGCGCGCGGCATGTCAACAGCAAGGAGTGCAGATCCGCGAGGACACGGGTGTCACGGCAATCCAAACTGGCCCTGACCGGGCGGATATCGAAACATCGGACGAGCGAATCTCCGCCCAGGTCGTGCTTCTCGCAGCCGGTGCGTGGAGTTCCTCGATTCCGGTTACCTCCAATGGGGAGGCGGTTCGGCTTCCACGAACAACGCCGGTAAAAGGCCACCTTATCAGCTACGATTGCGAGCCCGGCATGCTAGCGCCGCTGCTGCGCCAGGGCCACACGTACTTGCTACAGCGGCAGAATGGCGTTCTGATCGCCGGGTCCAACGAGGAACGGAGCGGGTTTGACCGGTCGATCGACCAGACCCAGGCGGACCGGATCGCCGCCAATGCCGCCCGCCTGCTGCCGGTTCTGGCCGGAATGCGGCCGTCGCAGGCATGGGTAGGCTTCCGTCCGGCCGTCCGAAAAGGCACGTTTCCGGTCGGCCGATGGGTCGGGGGCTCCCTCTGTTTGGCCTATGGGCACTACCGCAATGGAATCCTGATGGCGCCGTCCACAGCCAGCCGGCTCGTGGAAGCGATCGGGCAGCGAGTTATGCCCAAGGATGCCATTCCCGCAATGCGCGGGGTATAACACCCGGGCTGGAACTCCTAGAGTTCGAGCAGGACCGCCCGGTATTGCAGCAATCCCTTATTCAGTTCCCAAATCCGGTAGCCAGTCTGGCGGCCCCAGAAATTGATCACGGGTCCGGCGATGTGAAACGGGACATCGTTCACAATCTGGTGTTCGTCGCGAT
>JBBSAN010000327.1:0-7278 GCA_038252265.1 Chloroflexia bacterium | reverse complement strand
CCGGCTGCTACGTCCTGTTGGCGGCGGGCTGATCGTCGGTTTCCACTGCCCCCGCGACCACGATGCTGTTGCGACCCTGCGCTTTGGCCCGGTAGAGCGCCCCGTCGGCCACATCCACCAGCAGCGCAGCGTTGCCCGCCTGGTCGGGGAAGGAGGCCACGCCCTGGCTGACCGTGGGCATCGGCCAGCCTTGTCCTTCGGGGCCTATAAGAGGAACGGCGGCCAGCGCTTCGCGGATGCGTGCGGCGACCCCCGCCGCAGCGATTCGCCCGGCCCCCGGCAACACCACGCCGAATTCCTCGCCGCCCCAGCGCCCCACCGTGTCTTCGCTCTTGATGTGGCTGGTGATCACAGCGACCACTCGTTGCAGGGCCAGGTCGCCCGCCTGATGGCCCCACCGGTCGTTGAACGCTTTGAAGTGGTCCACATCAAGCATGATCAGCGCGACCGGTCCCTTCTCAGCGGCGGCAGCGATGGCGGTGGTGAGCCGGTCGATCAGCGCGCCGTGGTTATGCGCCCCGGTCAGGCTGTCGCGCACGGCGCGTTCATGGACCTCTTCGTGAAGCCGGGCATTCTCCAGGGCCAGCGCCGCCTGGGCGGCGATTGCGGACAACAGCCGCAGGTTGTCCTCGTTAAAAGCATAGGGCTGCACTTGCTGGGCCGACATCACCCCGACCACCCGGTCGTTGGTGAGCAGCGGCACGGCGAGGATCGATTGGGTGTTCAGCCCAAAGACGCGCCGTTGCGTCGGGATCTCGATCTCTTCCGTGTCCCAATGGCCGACCAATAAAGAGCGGCGATTTTCAGAGACCCCGGCGGACATGCTCTGGGGGCCGATCGGCACCTTGTGCAGGGGGAGTATCTGCCCCTGCTCGGTCACCAGCTCGAAGCACAATTCGCCGTTCCTGGGATCGTGCAGGGCAATAAAGAAGGTATCCGGGTTGAGCAATTGCTGGACTTGTTGATAGATCTGCATCAGCACTTCATCAATGTTGAGGCTGGAGGAGGTTGCCAGGCCGATATGATAGAGGCTGGACATCTCGCGGGCGGCCTGGGTCGCCTCCTGATAGAGGCGGGCGCGGGCCAGGGCCAGGGCGGCCTGATCGGTCAGGGCCAGGAGCAACGTCTGGGTGTCGGCGGACAGGAGGTAGAACTGGTCGAAGCTGAAGTTGAGGGCACCCAGGGTTTTCTGCTCAATGCTCAACGGGAAGCTGTAGAAGGAGACGGTCTGGGGCCGCACCAGCAGCGCACGCAGCGCTGGCTGGTCGGCAATATCAGGCACCAGCAGCGGCTGGCCGGAAAGTAAGCGCTGGAGGAGCGGGTTGTTTTCCGGCAAAGGCAGGACCGTCATGCTACTCCACTGGGCGGTGTCTGGCCCGCTGATCACCCGGAACTCGGCCCGGCCATCGGGGCGTAGTAGCGCGACCGAAACCATGTCGGCATTGAGCAATGCCTGGGTTGTATCGGTGACCTTTTGCAGCACTTCATCCACGTTCAGGGTGGCGGCCTGATCGTGGGCCATGCGTTGCAGCAAGGTCAGGTCGGCGACCTGCCGCCCGATCACGGCTTCAGTGTTGCGCAAGCGCCGGGCGAACTGCGCGGCGACAAAGGCGGCACTGATCAGGGCCAGGGCGGTCGTGAAGAAGGCGCTCCACACCCTCTGGTTCACATCGGGCTGGTTGCGGTAGTAGTTGATGACGCTATTCGCCGCGTCGGGTGTGACTAGGTAAAATTCATAAATCAGCAAGCCGCCGTAGCAAACGATGGCGAACCCGGCGACGAGGTAGATACCCCGTGGCGGCAGCAGCATCACGGCCACCAGCACGCTGACCCCATAGAGGATCGTGAAGGGACTGATCACCCCAAAGTCGAGCACGTAGAGGAACACGGTGGTGGTGATGATATCGAACGGGAGTTGCGCCCAGCGGGCGAACGTTTGCATAGAGTGGGAGCGCCGCCCCAGCGCTGAGTGCAGCAGCAGCCAGAACCCCGCATTGTAAATCGCTACCCCCCCGGCCCCCAGCAAGCCCAGCAGGAAGTGTGCGGTGGGGAATACCCCGAGCGCCCAGGCTAGCATCCCCCCCCCGATGAGGATACTGATCACCACCCAGCGGATCTTGAGGAACCAGAGGAGCGCCTGTAGGCCGGTTACCTGCATCTGGAACTCTGCTTCGGGGAAGGAGCGCGCCATAACGGGGCCTTATCGAGAGATGTCAATGGGCCACACAGGCTGCCTTCTCACTTGCCGCATCGCTCAGGGTGCCGCTTGCCCCGGCGCGGCCAACGGGCCAACCGGGGCATAGGTGCGGACAGCACTCTATTGTACTACATCGTACTACATCATTCAAGAGTGATTCACACATATCAATGCGAAACGAATATTGCTAATGTAAGCTTACAATGAATGTATGATGCCCTGTATTCTTACCGCTTTACTGGTCCTATAGACACGTAGGAACTATGGCACCGCCGGGTGGGGTGGCCTGGTTCTTGCGCCTCTTGGAGCCGGGTGCTATAATACTACAATATAAAGAAGCACGAGGGGTAGTCAGTGTAGCCTGCCTTTCGGACCGGTTCTTGCGTCCTGCGCCGGCACCGTCTTCCTTTCACCTACACACTTCATAACTCGCCACTTCAATGACGAAGGAGAACGCTCATGGCTATGGATTCATCTCTTGTTTGCTTTTTTCAGGGGGACTACGTGCCTCTTGTCGAGGCGAAAATCGGTGTCCTCACCCACGCATTCGGTTACGGCACCGGCTGCTTCGAGGGTATCCGGGGCTATTACAACGCGGAGCAAAATCAACTCTACCTGTTCCGGTTGCGTGAACACTACCAGCGGCTGATCGAGTCGTCGCGCGTGCTGATGATGAACCTGCGCTACACGGCAGACGAACTGAGCGAGATGACCCTGGAATGCATCCGCCGCAGCGAACTGCGCCAGGACACCTATATCCGCCCGATGGTCTACAAATCGTCGGAAGCGATCGGCGTGCGCCTGCATGACCTGGACGACGATGTGGTGATCATCGTCACCCCGTTCGGCAATTATATCGACATTGACCGGGCGCTCAAAGTCGGGGTGTCGTCGTGGAAGCGCACCGACGACAATATGATCCCGGCGCGGGCCAAGATCACCGGGGCCTATGTCAATAGCGCGTTCGCCAAGAGCGAAGCGTTGCAAAACGGTTTTGACGAGGCGATCATGCTGACCGCCGAAGGGCATGTGTCGGAGGGCAGCGCGGAAAACCTGTTCATGTTCCGCAAGGGCACCTGGATCACGCCGCCCGTGACCGAGAACATCCTGGAAGGGATCACCCGCGACACGATCATGACCCTGCTACGCGAAGAGCTGGGCCAGCCGGTGATCGAGCGGCCTATCGACCGCACCGAGTTGTACGGGGCCGATGAGTTGTTCCTTTGTGGCACCGGGGCGCAAATCGCCCCCGTGGGCAGCGTGGACCATCGCCCCATCGGCACCGGCGCGGTGGGTGCGATCACCGGCCAGGTGCAGCGGCTCTACTTCGATGTGGTGCGCGGCAACGTCGCCCGCTATGACCACTGGTGCAGCCCGGCCTATAACACCGGCGCAGCCGAGCGGTCTGCTGCGCCCCCGGCTCAGGACCACAGCCGCAACGGTCACGACGCCGCTACCCCGATCCCGGCGGCCATCCCCGCCTGACGAGTGACGAGAAGTCAGAAATTAGAAATCAGAAATTAGAAATTAGAAATTACGTTTGATGCAGAACCCCCAAATTAGGCACGAATCGGGGGCCGATTTAGCTGATCTGAAACCCCCGCCAGGCACAAATAGGGGTGGGTTATGCATCAAGCGTAAATTAGAAGTCAGAAGTCAGATTTTAGCTTCTGGCTTCTGACTTACTTCTGATGCATAACCTCCAGATAGGCACAGCGACGGGTGCGCTCCGAGTCGGTTCGACCCGCTCTCAGGTACGAATCAGGGGGGTTACGCATCAAGCGTAGCTTCTGACTTCTGACTTCTGACTTCTGATTTCTAATTTCTGACTTCTGACTTCTACTTATGACGACATGGTTACCGGTGCGATCTGTGGCGGGGCTGCTGAACGCGGTATGCACCCTGGGGTGCCTCCTGGCGGCGGGCGGGCTGGGCGGGCTGGCCTGGGACCGCACCACCACGGCCTTTGATTTGCCCGGCTTTGCCCTGGCCCTCCTCGCCCTCCTCTTCGCTGCTGCCGCCCTCTGGTTTGTCTACCGGCTCTATAGCACGGTGCGCCTGCGCTATGTGCTGGATCGCAACGCACTGATCATCCACTGGGGCGGGCTGCGGCAGATCGTGCCCCTGGCCCGCATCCGGCAGGCGGTGGCAGTGGCCGACCTGGCTCCTGCCGAGCGGCCCGCCCGGCGGGGGCTGCGCTGGCCTGGGCTGTGGGTGGGGGCCGGGCGTGCTGCTGACGGCGTGCCGGTGCTGGCCTATGCCACAGCCCCGCCCCTCGGTCAGGTGCTGCTGATCACTCCCAGCGTGGCCTACCTTGTGTCCCCGGCTCGGCCCGCCGAATTCCTGGCCGACCTGGCCGGGCGGCAGGCGCAGGCTCCCAGCCAGGGACCCGCGCAGGGCACCACGGCGGCGGGCTGGGTGATCCATCCCCTGCTACAGGACCGGCTGGCGGTGGGGCTGTTGCTGGGTGGGCTGGTGCTCAACCTGGCGCTGTTCGGCTACCTCGCCTTCATGGTCGCCCGCCTGCCCGAACTCTTCCCCCTCCACTGGAATACGCAGGGCGAGGCCGACTTGATCGGCCACGCCGACGAATTGCTGCGCCTGCCGCTGATCGCTCTCGGCCTGTGGCTGGCCGATGGGGTGCTGGCGGCGCTGGTCCACCGGCGCGAGCGCCTGGCGGCCTTGTTCCTCTACAGCGGCGGTGTGGTCGTGCAGGTGGTCTTCTGGGCCGCCGTGCTGACCATTGTGCTGCGCGCCGTGGCGGGAGGGTAGACGAGGACTGAGGACTGAGGGCTGAGGGCTGAGTAATAGAGCATAACAAAAGAGCAGGCGACCGCACGTGCGGTCGCCTGCTCTTTTGGTTAGCGCGGGTGCTGAGTGGTTAGCGCTTGGTGCGGCGGCGGTCGCCACGGGGCGATGTGCCACGAGGATTGCCGGGGTCGCCAGCGGGCTTGGGCGGACCTGCCGGGGTCGCCGGGGTGGTCCCACTGCCGGCGGCGCGAGTCGGCGCGGCGGTGCGGGCGCGGGTGGTGGCCTTGATGGTGCGCGGGTTTTGCTTTTTGGTCCAGGCGGCCAGTTGCTTGGGGTAGACCTGGGTGAAGAAGTAGGCGGCGTAGATGCCGAAGCCGAGCATCACCACCAACAGCAGATAGAGCCAGAAGCGCAGGTTCAGCCCGTCCAGGTTGATCACCCGGAACAGGACGAACAGGAGGCCCGCCGCGCCCAGCGCAGTGGCCGTGATGCCCCAGAAGTTCGCCGTGCGATAGTTCAGGCTGTGCGCCCGTCGCCAGCGGTTCCGCAGGCCAAAGAGGACATATAACCCGACCCCCAGTACAATCAAGCTCAAGAGGGTAAAGGCGGTGCCATAGAGGCCAAGCGGCGGATTCGCCGCCTGGGTGAGGAAGTCCCCCGAAAACGGATTGCCCTGCAACGTGCCCGCAGGCGGCAGGGTGGGCACGACGACCGGGGTTGTTGCCAGATCCACTTCAGTGGGCGTGGCCGCGCCTCCCACGGTGGCTGTGGTGGTGATGCCCGATGTGACAGTGCCTGTCTGGACGAGTGTCGAGACAATTACGCTGCTCTTGGTGAGCAGGTCTAACCAAATCATGGACAGAAGAGCCTCCTCCGGTGCGGAATGGGGTAGGGGTAAAAACAGGCGCTTGCCCCCGATGTTTGCGCGGCGTTGGGGCGAAGCGCGGCATATTATACCAGTTATCGTGCCGGGTCGCAAGCGGCACAGCTGAGATCCCACGGCTGTTGCAAAGTCCACCCCTGTCATCCTGAGCGCAGCGAAGGATCTTGTTGGGGCCGCTCGATCGTCAGGGAAGATCGCGATCGTCGCTTCGGCACCACGGACCGCCGAGAAGATCCTTCGCGGCGCTCAGGATGACAGCGGGGGTCGGCCAGCACCGAACGACTTTGCAACAGCCGTGGCTGAGATCCGTTCCTAATCCCCGTGCCGTCTGTAAGATATGGCTCGGCCCATGGATGGGGGGGCGGCCCCAAGTGTCGGGGTTTCCCCCCATCCATGGGCAGCGCCCTATCCTCCAAAGGGAAGTAATCGTTAGGACCGGATCTCAGGCACAGCGCTTGACGGATCGGGTATGATAGAAGCACATTCCGCGCCGGACAGGCGGGCTAGAAGCAAGAGGACAGCATATGATAACCCCTGATACGCCCCTGGACGGGGTGACCTTTGCCGTGGTGGATGTTGAAACGACCGGTCTCGCCGCGACCCGGGGCGACCGCATTTGCGAGTTGGCTGTGGTACGCGGGCAGGGCACGGCGGTGCTCGGCACCTGGAGTACCCTCGTCCATCCGGGGCGGCCTATTCCCGGCGACGCACAGCAGGTCAACCACATCAGCAACGCGATGGTGCGCGATGCCCCGCCGTTCGCCACCGCCGCGCCCGCCTTTCTCGATCAGGTGCGCGACACGGTGCTGGTCGCCCATAACGCCTCCTTCGACCTCGGGTTCCTGCGCCATGAGCTGGCCCTGGCGGGGATCGCGGCCACGGCCCTGCCTCCCCATGTGGTGGACACCTGCGCCCTGGCCCGCAGCCGCTATCAATTTTCCAGCAACAGCCTCGGCTTTCTGGGCACGGCGCTGGGGGTGCGCGATGCCCGCCCGGCGCACCGCGCCCTGTCCGATGTCATGACCACCTGGGGCGTGCTGTGCTGGTTCGTGGACGACCTGCGCCACCAGGGTCATCGCCTGCATACGCTGGGTGATCTGCTGGCCCTCCAGGGGTCCTCGGCGGCGCGGGAGCGGCGTGGGTTCCGGTCGGGGGTGGGACGGCGCGGGACGGCCACCGGCGGCGGGGATAAACCGGCCCTGGTGGCGCGGGCCATCGCCGGGGGGCACACGCTCCAGGCGCGCTACCTGGCTGTCGATGGCACCGTGAGCGAACGGCGCATCGCCCCCCGCCGGGTCACGCTCGAAATGGGGGCTATGTGCGTGGTGGGCTATTGTTACCTGCGCCAGGAAGAGCGGACGTTTCGTCTGGACCGGCTGGAAATCCTGGCCGTCGAAGAGGTGGGGGGATGAGTGAGACCGACGAGCGCGGCGCACGGCTGCACCTG
>JBBSAN010000326.1:0-7281 GCA_038252265.1 Chloroflexia bacterium | reverse complement strand
GCCTGATCGGTGGAACCAACGCCAACCACACTGCCGGCGCAGCGGAACAAGGAGGTTCAAAGACGAGATGACAACGCACACACAGACCAAAGTCCGCATGACGCGGGGCAAAATGCGCGGTATCAACGCCATCGCCAATGAGCAGGGCGTGATCTCGGCAGCAGCCATGGATCAGCGCGGATCGCTGCAAAAGGCGATCGGCAAGGCTATGGGCCATGACGCCAGCGACGCAAACCTGACCGAGTTTAAAACGATCGTCACCGAAGTGCTGACGCCCTATGCCAGCGCGATCCTGATGGACCCGGAATACGGGCTGGCGGCGATCGAGCACCGGGCACCGGGCACCGGCGTCCTGCTGGCCTACGAAAAGACCGGCTATGACGTGAGCGTCAAGGGTCGGCTGCCCGATCTCCTGCCCAACTGGTCGGTACGGCGGCTGATCGCAGCCGGAGCCGACGCGATCAAGATCCTGCTCTATTACGATCCCGACGACGCCGCGGCGATCAACCGGATCAAGCAAGCCTTCATCGAGCGGATCGGGGCCGAGTGCCGGGCTAACCAGGTGCCCTTCTTCCTGGAGCCGCTGGCCTACAGCGACACCATGGGCGAGGAAAAGAGCCTGGAATTCGCCCGCGTGAAGCCCGACAAGGTCCGCAAATATATGGCCGAGTTCTCGCAGCCGCAATACGGGGTGGACATTTTGAAGGTCGAGGTGCCGGTCA
Organism: Chloroflexia bacterium; assembly: GCA_038252265.1. Lineage (GTDB taxonomy): Bacteria > Chloroflexota > Chloroflexia > QHBQ01 > JAICKM01 > JBBSAN01. Next base: position 6,559 of record JBBSAN010000326.1, on the reverse strand, counting down.
ACATGAGCTATGTGGAAGGCACCCACGCGAACACCAGCGGCCAGGTGGCCTACACCCGCCAGGAAGCGCTGCAACTGTTCCGCGACGCGGCGGCAGCGACTCGCGTGCCGTTCATCTATCTCAGCGCCGGGGTCACCGACGAGATCTTCCGCGAAACGCTGGCGCTGGCCGCCGAGGCCGGCACGCCGTTCTCCGGGGTCCTCTGTGGGCGCGCCACCTGGCAAGACGGTATCGCCATCTACGGCAAAGAGGGGCCGGAGGCGCTGCGGGCCTGGCTGCTCGACCGGGGCGTGCAAAACATCCAGGCGCTGAATACGGTGCTGGCGACCGGGGCCAGGCCCTGGTGGGACTTCTACGGCGGCAAGGACAATATCGAGGTCATTGACGACCCCGAATAAGCAAGGCACACAGGCAAAGAGACGGGCGCGGGGTCGGCTGATCCTGCGCCCGTTTTCTTACCGCACCCTAAAAGCCTTTGCGCTTGCCCTGCTCGACCTGCTTGGCGTACTCGCCCACCAGGCGGACCACCTCGCCCGGCTCGGCGTGGCGGTGCAGTTCCTGTTTGGAGAAAATCCGCTCGCCATCCACGGTGACTTCAAAGCGCCCGCCGGTGGACGGCACGAGGATCAGGCGGGTGATAACCTGGTCATAATAGGTGAGCAACTCGTCTGTCAACCTGACAGCCCGTGGCCCGTAGTTTCAGGTGACGCAAAACGCAATCTCGACTTCCATAGCAGCACTCCCTCTCTATTGGTAACCCCCTGTGAGCAAGGGTTGTGCCAGAGGTTCACCACGAAGGACACGAAGAACACGAAGCGGGATTAACTTCGTGTCCTTCGTGGTGCCCCGCTACCGTTTGTCCAGGAGCAGGGTGGGGAAGAAGGCCTGCTTGACGATCTTGGCCGTCTGCCCGCGTGTCGAATTATTGCCGGGGCGAAAGTACGGGCGATTCGTCGGGACCACGCACGGTTCGCCCGCGCCGCCGCAGGGGTAGCCGCCGATGATCCCCCGGCTGGCGACCCGCTCCACCCACAGATAGAACGTATTTGCCGGGGGCACATCCGCGAAGGTCTGGGCGGTCGGGGTCTCGCTCCACCCGGCGCTGTTGCTGACCACCTTGGCAAGCTGGCCTCGCGTGACGTTGTTGTTCGGGCGGAAGTAAGGCCGGTTGGTCGGGGCCACGCACGGTTCGCCGGGCGATCCGCAGGGATAGCCGCCGATGATCCCGCGCCCGACCATCCGCTCCACCCACAAGTAGAAGGTGCCACTCGGCGGGACATCCTCGAAGGTTTGCGCGGTCGGGGTTTCGGTCCAGGCGGCGGCGCTGGCGACGATCTTGGCCGTCTGCCCCCGCGTCACCGGGTTGCCAGGCCGGTAGTAGGGCCGGTCGGTTGGCCCCGGGCACGGTTCGCCCACCCCCCCACACGGGTAGCCACCGATCAAGCCCCGGCAGGTCAGCGCCTGCACGTAGGGATAGAAGGTATGGGTCGGCGGCACATCGCTGAACTGGGCCACGTCAGGCCAGTGCAGCAGGTGGGTGCCCGCCGCCCAGATATCGTTCGGCCCCGACGCGGCCAGCGCCTTCGCCCCGGCAGGGCTGGGCACCACGGCCCAGGTGCTGCCGTCATAATGGAGCAGGCCGTTGTCACCCGCCGCCCAGATGTCGTTGGGGGCCAGGGCCAGCACATCGTTCAAGGCACCAACATCGGGGCCGGGCACCACGGCCCAGGTGCTGCCGGTCCAATGCTCGATCAGAGAATCGGTGGTCGTGCGACCCACCGCCCACACATCATTCGGCCCGGCAACCGTTACCGCGCGAAACTCGCTGTTCGCCCCGGTAGACACCGGGCTGACCGCCGGACACGGTGTGCCGTTGCAGAGCCGGACGACTATCGGCCCGTTGTAGTTATTGCCGAAACCGTACTCAAAGCCTACCGCCCACAGCGCGTGGGAACCGGATGCGACCACATTATAGAGCGAACGAGTGTAGGTGGTCGCACCGTCCGTCCCCTTCACGCCTGGCGGCCCGGTCAGCGCCGATCCCCAGTTGGCCCCATCCCAGTGGAAGTAACTCTCCCCGTTTATGTCCAGTGCCCCATAGGTTCCGCCCACGATCCAGACATCATCGTCCGCCTGCGCCGCCACGCCGTTGAAGCCGTAATTGTAGGCCTGGAAGGTGGGCAGGGGAAACGGGGTCGGATAGGGAACCGGAGTCCAACTGGTCCCGGCCCAGTGGTACAGCTTATCCCCCACGCCCCAGGCGCTATTCGGCCCAACCGCGGCGAGCTGGAGCAGCGGCGGGGCACCGGCAACGACATTCCAGGTTGCGCCATCCCAACGCAGGGTGACAGTGCTGCTGTTCGCCCAGGCGTCGGTCCCGCTGCGGGCGGCCACATCGAGCAGCGCGCCGCTGGGCGGGTGCGGCACGATACTCCACGCGGACGGGCAGCCGGTTGTCGGCACTAGCGGTGGGGTCAAGGTCGCCGTCGGCGGGCGCGTGGTCGTCGCGGTGGGCGGCGTGCCCGTCACCGTCGGCGTCGGGCTGGACACCGGGCAGCCGGGCAGAAATGCCCCGGCGATGGCCTGGGCCAGCGCGGCCCGCGTCACGTTCAGCGAACCGTTCGGGCGGAAGTAAGGTCGGTTGGTCGGTGGCACGCACGGTTCGCCCGGCTCACCGCAGGGGTAGCCGCTCATCAATCCATGCAGAGTCACACGCTCGATCCATCTGTAGGAGGGGCTGAACGGGTCCACATCCTCATAGGTCTGGGTCGTCGGCGTCTCGCTGTACCCGGCAGCATCGCTCAGGATCTTGGCGAACTGGGACCGCAGCATCGGGTCGCCAGGCCGGAAATAGGGCCGGTTGGTCGGCGGCACGCATGGTTCGCCTGACCCGCCGCAGGCGTACCCCGCCATGATCCCCCGTCCACTGATCCGCTCGATGAAGATCCAGTAGGAATTGCTGGGGGGCACATCCTCATAGAACTGCTGGGTTGAGGGGACAGGTTCTTGCCAGCTCGCGCCGAGTGTGATCACCCTGGCAACCTCGCCCCGCGTGTTGGTAAACAGCGCGGCGGGGCGGAAGTAGGGATTGTTAGTCGGCGGCACGCACGGCTCGCCCGCCGCGCCGCAAGGGAAGCTGCTCATGCTCCCCTGGCAAGCCACGCAGTAAACTGCGTTCCAGCCGGGATAGCCCACCGGCACATCCTGGAACTGCACGCCGCAGCCGCCGGGCACCGGGGTGGCGGTCGGGGTGGCGCTGAAGGCCCCGGCGGGTGCCCCGGCCCGCACCGGGGGCCGATTTTCCGGCGGGGGCCGTGCCGCCAGTGGCCCGCCCCAGAGCATCCCGGTGCCGATCAACGCCAGCATCCCGGCGACTCCGATCCAAAAAATTCGATACATGGCCGCGCTCCTTTTAGAAAGACCAGGAACCGTCTACCCATCGAACCAGGCTCTTGATCAGTGTTCGATCAGTAGGACGTGAAATTCACTGCTACTATTACAAGTATCACATAAATTGATGAGTAGATTCTTTTATTATAGCACTGTTACCGAGTTGGCCGATAGCCCAGCGCAGCGTTCAAACACAACGAGGCCAGCACCTGGGGGTGCTGGCCTCGAATTATCTGCGGTTAAAGATTAGCTATGCTGCTCGGCGGTCGCCGTTGCAGGCCGCGCCTCGCCTTCAATCGTCGGGGTCTGCCCGTTCTGGTGGCCGTTCTGAATTACCGTCCCCTGGCCGATCTGGCCCTGGACGGGCACAGTACGCACCGGGATCGTCATCGGCTTGGTCTCTTCGGCCTTCGGCAAGGTCAGGTGCAGCACGCCGTTGCGGAACGCTGCCGCCGCTTTCTCGGTCTGAACCAGGGTCGGCAACTGCACGGCCCGGTAGAAGCTGCCGGTGCGGCGCTCGCGCAGGTGATAATTCCCCTGCTTGCGCTCCTGCTCCTGCTTGTGCTGGCCCTTGATCATCAGCACATCCCCCTGGATGGTGATCTCGACATCCTCCGGATTCATCCCCGGCAGGGTGGCGGTCACTTCGATATTGTCCGCGTCCTCGAACACATCCAGGGCCAGGTTGCCCCGCGGGCCGCCCGCCACCGGGCGTACATAGCTATCTTCCACCAACCGGTTCATCGCCTCGCGCAGGCTCATCATATCATCCCAGGGGTTCCAAAGATTGACGCTCATTGTGCGGGTCGCTCCTTTCGTCGCTCGTTTGCTAGAACGTTTCACAAAAGCAAAGCCTCTCCACAGACATGCTCGCTGCAAGGCCTTGCGGGTTTGATTGCATAATAAGTATAGCGCGCCACCGTTAGAATGACGCCAGAGGGGCGTTAGAGAAATATTAGAACGATCCCCGCCGCGGAACCAGGCGGAGATAAAAACGGGGGTGCCCCCCAACTGCGAGGGCACCCCTTATGTACAATTTTAACCCTACTTAGGGCTTGCAGCATCTAGCCCCACGCCGGAGGCCTTATCGATCAACCTGATACCGCATTTCCAGAACGCGAGGATGGGGTTTATACAACAGCCACTCCTTTCGCTCACGGTTGCAGGACTATCAGTATCTGCAATCGCTTTTAAAAGAAAATTGCGCTGGCGTCATCAAGCCCCACAGCGGAGGCCTTAACGATCCACCTGATAGCGCATTTCCATAACGTAAAGCTTAGGCTTGAACATAGGCTCTCCTCTCACATGTAGAGGGGGTTTGGTATGATCCGCATCCCCAGGCCATATGTTTCTAACCCGATTATACCACAGGGTATAGTTGCTGTCAAGGTTTCGGGGCCTATTAGACCCACATTTTACCCAAACAGGTTGTCTGATTATGGAAAGTTATTATGTCGAATAACAGGCTGGGGTATGTCGCTTTCGCTATTGACAGCCCCATATGCCTGTGCTATACTGAGCCTCATTAACATAAGATTACGAATAATGCCTGTAGCAGGCGCGGGAATGCCCAGGGGAGACGGGCTGCGGGCGCGAGCAGGGAGGGCGGACAGATGCGACAACCTCACGGGGGATGGCGGGCCTGGCTTGCACTGATCATGATCAGCGGGCTGCTGTTGAGCGGGTGTGATTTGCTACCCCCGGCGGTCACCACACCCACCCCGGTCGCCGAGACAGCCCCCCCTGCCGATGTGGGCAACGCCCCATCCGGCAACCCCCCGGCGGGAAACGCGCCGGCGGGTAGCGCCCCGGCAAGCAGCATCATTACCGATACCAGCACCATCAACAGCGGCGGCAGCATCGGCGTGCAACTCGCCCCCACCGCTACCGCGCCCGCCGCCCAGGCTCCCGCCGGGCAACCCACCACCTCACCCGCCGCGAACGTCAACAGCAATCCGCCCGCCCCACCGCAGGACGCGACCCTCGCCGCCACGCCCACCCCCGCGCCCGCGCCCTCCGGCGTCAGCGCGGCCACGATCCACGACAGCCTCAAGGGCTGGATCGCCTATGTCGGGCTGGATTTCAGCATCTGGATCATGCCCAAGGCGGCCAACACCTGGCAGCGCATCGTGACCAGTCCGGGCGCGGCGGCGGGGCCGAACTCGGTGCCGGGGCGGCTGGTCTGGTCGCCCAATGGCCGCCGCCTGCTGTACACCGTCTTGCCCTCGGCCACCGGGCAGCCCTACACCCTCTTTGTCTGGGACGCCGACAGCGGCAAGGTGCTGAACCTGGGCAGCGTCGTCGGGGAGCACGGCAGCACGAGCCTCCCTACCGGGGCCTGGCTCCCCGATAGCAGCCAGGTCGCCATCGCCCGCCCCGACGGCAACATCGCCGTCTATGACGTGACCGCCGGGCAAGAGATCGCCCGGCTGGGCAAAGGCAGCGGCCCCACCTGGGTGCCCCCGGCAGGCACCTGTAGCGCCGGAGCCAGCACCAGCAACACCATCGCCGTCGTGCGCGACAACAACATCTGGCTGATCGATTACCCCCCGCACGCGGGCGGCGAGCGGCAACTGACCAAATATGGTGCGCCGAGCAGCGCGCAGTGGGCCGTGTTCGGCCTCCAGTATGTGTGGGACTGCCGCCTGCTATTCGTGGGCGACCCGACCGGCGGGCTGGGGGCACAGGGCAACGGCATGGCCGTCTATGGCGTCAATCTGGTGAACGGCAGTGGGGCCGACAAACCCCTGGTCGAGCGCGGCGGGCGGATCCAGCAACTGGCCCTCTCCTCCAGCGGCAACTACCTGGGCATCACCGAGGATTTCCATGTGAACGCCTGCATCGCCGCGGGGGACTCCCGGATCACGACCATCACCGGCAGCAAGGTGGCCGACGTGCCGCTCCAGTACATGCAACAGGGCTACCATGCCCACATGTACGGCATCAGCTTCGCCCCACGCGGGGATACATCGCTCGTCGTCTCCTACAGCCAGCACTATTGCGACAGCCCCGACCCGGCCACCTTCAAAAGCCCGGTGGGTCCGCGCATCTATTTGATGGACCTGAACGCGCCCAACACGCTCAAATATATCGGTGACGGCAGTTGGCCCGCCTGGAACCCCGGCACGCTGGGCCTGGGTACCGCGCCCGACTCGCAGATCGCTGAACG
>JBBSAN010000325.1:0-7284 GCA_038252265.1 Chloroflexia bacterium | reverse complement strand
CCGCCCGTTCACCCGCATGTCGCTGGGGGGGGTCCACGACGAGGCCGAGATCCGCGGCCACCGCCGCACCTATATCGGGGCGATGCCGGGCCGCATCGTCCAGGCCATCCGCCGCGCCGAAGCCGCCGACCCGGTCTTTGTGCTCGATGAGGTGGACAAGCTGGGCAGCGACTTCCGGGGCGACCCGTCGTCGGCCTTGCTCGAAGTGCTGGACCCGGAGCAGAATAAAGACTTCCGCGACCACTATCTCGACGTGCCGTTCGACCTGTCCCGGGTGATGTTCATCGCCACGGCCAACCTGCTCGACACCATCCCGCCGCCCCTGCGCGACCGGATGGAGATCCTCTTCCTCAGCGGCTACACCGAGGAGGAGAAGCTGCATATCGCCCGGCGCTATCTGGTGCCCAAGCAGGAGAAGGCCAACGGCCTGACCGGAGAGGACCTCCAGTGGACGGACGAGGCGATCCGCACGATCATCCGCGATTACACCCGTGAGGCGGGCGTGCGCAACCTGGAACGCCAGATCGCCGCTGTGACCCGGCGGATCGCCCGTGATGTGGCCGTGCGCTTAAGCGCCGCCCGGCGCGCCGCTGCCGCCACGGCTGCCGAGGCATCGACCAACGGTGTCGAGGCAGCGGTGCCCTCTGCCGAAGCCGCCGAGGCATCAACCAACGGCGTCGAGGCGGCGGTGCCTTCTACCGAAGCCGCCGTGGTGTCTACCAACGGCGTCGAGGCGGCGGTGCCCTCTGCCGAAGCCGACACCGTGGCCCAGGCTGATACCCCGGCGCTGGAGCCGTTAGAGGTGACCCCGCAGAAGGTGCGCGAGGTGCTGGGTCGCCCGCGCTTCTACTCCGAGGTGGCCGAAATGGTCGAGCAGGCCGGCGTGGCGACCGGCCTGGCCTGGACCGAGGTCGGCGGCGACATCCTCTTCATCGAGGCGACGCGGATGCCCGGCGGCAAGACGATGACCATCACCGGACAACTGGGCGAGGTGATGCGCGAGTCGGCCTACGCTGCCTTGAGCTGGGTTCGCAGCCACGCCCAGGATCTGAGCATCCCGGAGGATTTCTTCAGCGCGTCCGACATCCACCTGCACATCCCGGCGGGGGCGATCCCGAAGGATGGCCCGTCGGCAGGCATCACCATGACCACCGCGCTGGTCTCGCTGTTCACCGGGCGACCGGTGCGCCGCGACGTGGCGATGACCGGCGAGATCACCCTGCGCGGGCGGGTGCTGCCCATCGGCGGGCTGAAGGAGAAGGCCCTGGCCGCGCACCGCGCCGGGTTGACCACGATCATCATCCCGCGCCGCAACGAGATGGACCTGGAAGACATGCCCGCCGAACTGCGCGAAGCGGTCACATTCATCCCGGTGGACACGATGAGCGAGGTGCTGGCCCACGCCCTCACCCCGCCCACCCAGGCCAGCGAGATGGCGCAAGAAGAAATGATCGAGGGGATCGAGCGCAGCCTGGATGACCGCCCGAACGGCATCGAGCCGCCCACCCGCGTCGAGATCATCGGCGGCGACGGAGCCGAAACCCCCGCCGAACCGGAACCCGCCGGGTGGCGCGTGAACGTCTAGCGGTCGTCCCTCCTGCGAACAGGGCTGAGATCGAGCCCTAACCGGCGTTGTCTCAGCCCTGTTTGTTTTACCCTTGTTCCCACTTGCACCAGGGTGTGCTATAATACGGGCGTGGCGCGGCCCCACCTGCCGGGCGGCCCACTGCCGGGGCGTGCGCCGTTCGCCGCGCACCGTGGCCCCTCACCCATACCGCTCTGTGCCGGGTGACCCTGTTGGCCTTTTGTCACCGGCGCTCCGCCCTTGCCAGCCGATGGGCCGGCTGCGCACCTGTTGGCCCCGCGCTCCCTTGCGGCGCGGGGGAACCTCACCGCGAGGCATCCTTACGCCTTGCGCTGCCTCTGTGACCAACCCCGGTTGCGGAATTTGCCCCTGAACCACTCGCCGCTGTTGCCGGGTGGGCACGACGGGAGGGACCCCATGAGCGAACAATTGCTGGCTTCGATTCTCTGGATCGTATTGATCTTCACCTTACCGGTGGCGCTGACGTTTGCCAGCGTGAGCGTCTGGGCCGATGGTGCCGCGCACGCCGGGGGCCAGCCGGGCTTCAACAACGCCCTGGTGCTGCTGCTGTTTGTCCTCTATAGCGCGCTCTGGCTGGTGTTGCTGCGGGTCGTTTATTTACCGGCGATGGGCTATGATCCCACGCTGATCACGCTGCCCGGCCCGTTCAGTGAGGAGTTCGCCACCCTGCGGGCAATTGGGCAGCTTTGGGATACCTTTACCGGCTGGGTGCGGCTGGACCCCCTGGGGGCGGGGGCACGGGTAGGGATGCTGGCGGTCCTGGTAGCGCTGGCCCTGGTCGCCGCCCGCACCGTGGGTGCGTGGCGCGGGCGGCGCACCCGTGGCTATAGTTGACGAGGTACGAGGTACGAGGTACGAGGTATTGAAGGTAGAGGTTTAGTATCAGGCTCTACCCAAACCTCATACCTCATACCTCATACCTCATACCTCAAGTGCCCGGCCTTCCTGGGCGGATTGGACGCAGCGGCTGACCAGGCGGTGGGTCTGGTAGGCTTCGGCGTAGGGCACGCGCACGCCGCTCACGTTGTTTTCGCGCACGGCGTTGAGGAAGTCGCCATCCTCGATCATGAAGGGGTCCTCGTGCGGGGTCCACTCTTCGCGGTGACCGTGGCCGTGGTCGAGCCAGACCCGGTGCTCGGTGCATTCGTAGACGATGCCCTCGCACAACAGGTGCAGGCCGATCCGGTAGGGCGCGTTGAGGATGCACGATGAGGAGATCGTGGCGATAGCCCCGCTCTTGAAGTGCAGCGTGGCCGTGCTCACATCCGCCACATCGGAGTCGGGGAAGCGCTCACGGGGGTGCTGTGCCGCCATGCCGAACACCTGGTCCACCTCGCCCAGCAGGTAGCGGGCCAGGTCGAAGATATGGGTGGTCTGCTCCAGCATCTGCCCGCCCGATTGCGCTTGCTTGCGCCACCAGGCGGGCGGGGGGGTCGAGTCGAGCCAGTAGCCCAGCGCCATCCGCGCCGGGCTCCATTGCAGGCTGTTCTTCACCCCGTTGATCGTCTCCAGGTGCCGCCAGTGGTAGCCGACCGCCGTGACCAACCCGGCGCGCTCCACACCCTCGGCAATCTCCGTCGCTGTCGCCAGCGTGGTCGCCAGCGGCTTCTCGACAAAGAACGGAATGCCCCGCTCGATCAACGCCTGTTCGGGTGCGCCGTGGGCAAACGGCGGCAAGCAGATATAGACCGCATCGGGCTTCTCGCGGTCCAGCATCTCGACCGTGTCGGTATACGCGGTGCCGCCGACGCGGACCGCCTGCTCCGCCGCGCGCGCCTGATCCACATCGACCACCCCGGTGATCCGCACATCGGGCAGCCGTTCCAGATCACCGATATGGCGCGAAGCGATACCGCCCGCGCCGATAAAACCCACCGTCAAGGGGGTTGGCATATCTGCAATTCTCCTTCCAGCAACTGGGATAGTGCGCCGCCTACCAAGTGCAAGAAGTGTGCCGATGCGGGGGACGTGAGACGTGAGACGTGAGACGTGATGCGTATTGCGTATTGCGTATTGCGTATTGCGTATTGCGTATTGCGTATTGCGTATTTCTCAACATGAACCACGAACCACGAACCACGAGCCACGAGCCACTGGTCACGCATCACGCATCACGCATCACGCATCACGCATCACGCATCACGCATCACTTCTTCCGCTCACGCACGGGGCAAAGCTGGCCGAGGACGAGGCCGAAGGCGATGTGGCGCAGTTCCCCGGCTAGAATATCGCGCCAGCCGCCGATGGGCCGCATCGCGCCCGCCTTGATGCCGGGATGCACCTTGTTCATCAGGTAGACAAACGGCCACAGCCCGTTGCCCTCGATCATCGCCATCAGGAACCCGCGCCGCCAGCCGGTGCCGGGGAGGTAGGGGCCGATGACCCGGCTGTAGACCAGGGCGAACAGCAGTGAATTGAACTGGTGCATAATCAGCGCCAGGATCCACCATTGCGGGCTTTTGCGTGTGACGGCGTAGCCCAGCAGCTTCATATCGCTGTAGACCGGCTGGAGGAACCGCTCGTCCACCAGTTCCTCGGCCACGAAGGCCAGCCCGGCGATCATCGCCGCCCCCACCACCTGTGCAGTATCATCCTTCTGGGTTCCCATGCGTGTCTCTCTCCTCCTGTTGATCGGTCTCGCTTCTATCTACAGCCCCCGCCGCCCGCCGGATGCGTGTCCGCCTGATCCGCATTCCGCACTCCACACTCCGCACTCGTTACAGCCAGCCTTTGCGCTTGAAGAAGGCATACAGGCCGATGGCAACGGCGATCATCACCCCAAGCATACCGAAGTAGCCGTATTTAAAGTGGAGTTCAGGGAGGTTGTCGAAGTTCGTGCCATAGATGCCGGTGATCATCGAGAGAACCATCAAAATGATCGAGGCCGAGGTGAGGGTCTGCACGGTGATATTCAGGCGGTTGCTCTGCATCGAGAGATAGCTATCGAGTGCGCTGGAGAGCAGGTCGCGGTAGGTGTCGATGCTGTCGGTGATGCGAACCACATGATCGTACACATCCTGGAAGTAGACCAGGGTATGGGTCTTGAAGATCGGCAGATCGCGCCGGGTGAGCACATTGAGCACATCGCGCTCCGGGGCCAGCACTTTGCGCAAGGCCAGCAGGTCTTTCTTCAGTCCGAAGATCGCTTGCAGCGAGTCCGTGCTGAAGCGCTCGAAGATCTGTTCCTCCAGCGCCTCCACCCGGTCTACCACCGAGTCGATCACCGGGAAATAGTTGTCCACAATAGTATCCAGCAACGAATAGAGCAGGATACCGATGTCGTTCTCGACGGGGGTGCCAGGGGTGCTGCCATTGCTGCGTCCGGCTTTGGCCGCGACCGGGGGGCGCGGCCCATTGCTGTCCACGCCGGGCACATCCTGGCCGGTGATCGCCTCGACGTTGCGCTGCCAGCGATGCTCTACTTCCTCCAGTTCGTCAATCGGCTCCTGGTGGACGGTGATGAGCCAGTTGGCCCCCATGAACATCGAGATTTCGCGCAGCACGACCCGATTGTCGGTCCAATCCACCGAGTCCGGTTCGTCGGCATTATCTGCGCCGCCATAGGTCGGAGGGGCGGGCGCGGCGACTTCTTTGTGGCCCCGGCTATCAGCGGGGGCGGCGGGCCGCAGGATGTCGTGGGTGGGGTCTGGGGCGGGCGGATGATAGCGCGGGATGCGCATGTAGTTCGCCCCGGTCAGCATGTCGCGCCCCGGTATACGCTCGGGGGGTTGGGCGGCCTGGCGCGCCACGGCGTAGAAGACGACAAAGTAGAAGTTCTCGTACTGCTCCACCTTGGGCCGTTGGTGGCGCGACATGGCGTCTTCGATGGCGAGCGGGTGCAGCCCGAATTCGGACCGGAGCAGGCGGAAATCGTCCCTGCTGGGTTCGGACAGGTCGAGCCAGATCAGGCGGTTCTCATCGGCGATGAGTTCGCTGATGTCCTGCGGATTGTCGATCTTGCTGAACTTGTTATCTTTGTTGCAAAGGGTCGTTTTGATCATATCCCAGGCTCCGCTCTCGGTAGGCTTGGCCGCAGGGTGAGAACTGCTGTAGCACTATTGTAACGCAGCAGAGTGGGGAATGCTACTCTGTTACACCACAGAGGACACAGAGAGCACAGAGAACGGTTGCATCGTTTCTCTGTGCTCTCTGTGTCCTCTGTGGTGACCGCTTAGACGGTGGCGTGGAGGATACCCCAGCCGCGCCGGGCCGCTTCGGCAGCCAGGGTCCGGTCGGGGTCCACGGCGACCGGGGTGCCGACCTCGGCCAGCAACGGGATGTCTGCCGCCGAGTCGCCATAGAAGGTGCATTCCTTCAGGCTGACGCCCAGCTCGCGGGCGATTTCGGCGGCGCGGCGGGCTTTGGCCTCGCCCTGGCAGATCGGGGTTGCCAGCAAGGCCCGGAAGTGGCCCCCGTCCTTGACGATGCGGGTGCCCTCGCCGCGCGTCGCGCCGACCGCCACGGCCAGCATCCGCGCCGCGTCGTCCATACCGCCGCTGAGCAGCACCACTGTGTCGCCCTGGCTGAGGTGCGCCTGGATGCGCTGCAAGACGGCGGGCTTGAAGTGCTGCCGCAATTCGACCACGCTGGCCTCGCCCACCCGCAAGATTTCGGCCACCGGGTGCCCGGCCAGCAATGTCACCAGCGCCTGCCAGCGCAACTGTGCCGACCGCGAGCGCGGCGAGAACTTGCTCAACAGCGCATAGCCCTGGGCACGCAGTAACGCCGACAGCGGGAAAACCCGCTGCTCCCGCCCGGCCCGCACAAACGGGCTGCTCAGGCTACCATCGACCAGGGTGCCTTCAATATCCACAAACGCAACGCTACTCATATCCAACCTACCTTTTCATACTCCCGGCCAGGCTACGCGGACTGGCCCGGTACACACAAATATGCCAGCCAGCTTTGCCAGCATCGTTCCCGATACGACTCAAAACGGTCTTCTTGATCGAACAGCCACTGCACTTGCAGGCCGTCCATCATCGCCCCACAGACCGAAGCGGCGGCCTCCGGATCGAGGTCGGGGCGGAAAATGCCCTCCACGCAGCCCGCCGCAATCGTCGCGGCGAGCGCGTGGCGGCAGCTTTCATAAAAGGCGGCGGTGATCCGGCCCAGGCGCGGATTATGCACGCTCTGGGTTAAAAAGTCCAGATAGACGTGGTAGAAGCGCCGGTTCCGCCGGGGCGATACGAACAGTTCTTCCAGTTGCGAGCGCAGGCGGGCGCGTGCCCCCTGTGCGTCCTGGGTGGACGCCGTCAGCCGCCCCAGGATCGTGCTGGTGATCCACTGGAAGACCTCGACCAGAAACTCTTCTTTCTTGTCGAAGTAGTAATGGACGACCGCTTTGCTGAAGCCCGCCGCCCCGGCGATATCCTCCAGCCGCACCTGATCAAACCCCTTTTCGGCAAACACCGCATAGCTGGCCTGGATCAGTTGGTCGCGGCGCTCGGTTTCGCGTTCGGGTGATTTCGTTCGTGGCATGATGTAGTCTAACCCTTCGGTTAGATTATACCCGATCACCCCGGCCCCAGTCAATAGGGCAAGAGGCGGAGAAAGGTCGCGCTGTCAACGGATTAGGAAACGGATTAAGCGGATTGTATGCACGTACCAGCGGAGTACCTTCACGGCTGCCGCATCGCCAAACCCTGTCATCCTGAGCGCAGCGAAGGTGGGGTTGG
>JBBSAN010000324.1:0-7303 GCA_038252265.1 Chloroflexia bacterium | reverse complement strand
CGCTGCCGACGCGGCAGGATTGCGCGTATGCAGGTCGGCAATTTGCAGCGCCTGGACCAGCCGGTTCGTCTCCGTCCGCTCCTGCCCGAACGAGACGGCGGTCAGTTCGGCCAGCCGATCGACCAGCGCCGTGCGCATCGCCTCGGCAGTCATGTCGGGTTCGGCGCTCCAGGCCGCCATCTCGCGGCGGGTGCGGTCGCCCATGAAGGCCGGGAAGAATGACTCGGGGCCGCTCAGCATCAGGGCCACATCCATGCCCCAGCTTTGCATCGCCGCCCGCACGCCGGGAGCCAGCGCATCCAGCAACGGCTCCAGCCAGGCGTGATCCACCGCTGGCGGCAGATAGGCGGTCAGCCAGGCCAGGTCTTGCCGCCCGCCCGGCTTCAAATCGGCCCGCCAGATCCGCTCGTTGCGCGGGTGGATCTCCACATGAAGCAGGCGGTGCATCAGCAGACCGACCATCGCCGCCGCGCTGACGCCGCTCGCCAGGGCCGCATTGTACTCGATGATCACGCCGCGCGGCCCACCCGTCATCGTCACCAGGGCGCGCTCGGTGGGGCGCAGGTAGACGTTGCCGCTGGTGTTGCCCGCCAGCGCCAGCATCAGGCCGTTGAACGTGGCATGGAGCGCGGGATCCTGCAAGTCGAGCGCGGTTTCGTCGCCCGCGCCGGTGCTGCGCACATCGCCCTGGCTCAACAGGTAGGCCAGGGTGTGGGTGGTGACCCGGCAATAGCGGCAGGGCACCGTCTGCGGGCGGCGGTCGTCAATGGCGATCCATCCGGGACAATGGGCGGTGGGGCACTTGACCAGACGTTCGGCGGGGCTGAGAACAGGCATCGGGGTGTACAATACTCCTTGTGCTTAATTTACGTATGAATCGGGGTGATAGTTACGAACTGCCACCCTCTATTGTACCCGAAAAGGCGGCGGGGTGCCAATTTCACAACGCCTGGCCTACCCGATTCGTAACACCGCCAGGTGGTGGATCGCGGGCAACGAGGCGATCTCCAACTGCTGCCAGGTCTTGCCCCGGTCGGCGGACGTGTAGATCGTCCCCGCCCCGGTCCCGGCGTAGAGGCGTTCGCGGCGCACCGGATCGGGGGTCAAAGCCATGATCTCGGCTGGCGCGCCGGGCACCGGGGTGGCCGCGTCGGCCTTCCCGTCCAGGCTGCCATAAAGAACCCCGTCGCGCACCTCCAGCAGGACCGGCGGCATGTCGCTTTTCATCGCCGGAATCTGGAGCGGCGTGGGGTGATACGAGGCCGGGGCATCGTCCGGGGCGGCGCGATCCTCCCAGCTACGCCCGCCGTTCATGCTGGTGACATAGGTCGGCGGATCGCCCGCCAGGGCTGCCGTGACCTGGATCGGGGGGCCAGGGACGGCCATGCTGCCTGCTATCGCCTGCCCGGCCAGCACATGGCGCGGCGGCAGCCACTCTTTGCTGGTGCCCGGCTTGCTCAGGATGAACAGCCCGTCAGCGGTAGACGCATAGAGCAAAATCGATTCAGCCATCGTCAACTCTCCTCACTGTCGGTGATAACGCGGTACGGGGCCAGGCGCGGCTCCCAGTCGGCCCGGTCCAGCCCGTAATACTTGATGTCCAGTTCATAATAGCGGGTGTCGCGCTCGAAGCGCAGCCCGAGCTTCGCCAGCACCCGCTGCGAGGCGATGTTCTGCGGGCGGACCACGGCGACAATGCGCGGCAAGTCCGCCGCCTCGAAGCCATAGCGCAGGCTGGCGGCTGCCGCCTCGGTGGCGAAGCCGTGGCCCCACGCTTCCTGTGCCAGCAGGTAGGCCACTTCCACCTCCGGCGTGTTGTCGAGGTGGAACAATCCGCACTGGCCGATCAGCGCGCCCGTATCCCGCCGTTCCACCGCCCACAGCCCGAACGGGTGCTCTTGCCAGTAGCGGATGTAGTAGTCAATGACGAATTGGACCCGCTCGGCGGGGGCCGGGTCGCCGGTACGCATGTAGCGCATCACGGCGGGATCGGCGTAGATCGGGACCAGGGCAGGCAGGTCGGCGCGGGTGAACGGGCGCAGGCGCAGGCGGGCGGTTTCGACAGTCGGCATCAGCTAGAAGTCCTCGCTGAACGGCGGGTCGGTGGGCGGGAACGGTGGCTCTTCGTCCCCAAACGGCAGCCCCGGTGCGTCGAACAGCGATTCGTTCGCCTGTGCGGCGGCCAGCGAGGCTTCCGCCGGGGCCGTCTGCATCTCCCGAATCCAGGCCCGCAGGGCATCTGCCGAGCGCAGCGGCGGGATGTCGGGCGGCAGCGCAGCCAGGAAGCGGTCACCGTAGCCCCGCCGCCCCAACCGCTCGTCGCAGACCGCCACCGCGCCATAGTCGCTCTCGGTCCGCATCAGGCGACCAAAACCCTGGCGAAAGGCGATCAGCGCCTGGGGCAGCATAAACTGCTGGAAGCTGCTGCCGCCGTTCGCATCAATGTCCGACAGCCGCGCCGCCACTAGCGGGTCGCCCAGTTGCGGGAACGGCAGCTTGTCCATGATCACCAGACGCATCCCCGGCAGGTCCACCCCCTGCCACCATGAGCGGGTGGCAAACACCGCCGCCCGGTCGCTCTCGTCGGCCTGGCGCAACGTCTGGAGCAAGAGGTGCTGGGTGGTGTCGCCCTGGCGGGCCAGCTTCCATCCGGCCATCCGCAGCCCGCTCGCCAGCCGCCGCCACACTTCGTCCAGCGCCCGGTGGCTGGTGAACAGGACCAGCGCCTTGCCCCCTGCCGCATCCATCAACGTGGCGATCTGCACGCTCAATCGCTCAAAATAGTCGGCGTCGCCCGCATCCTGCCCGGCCACCGGGGTCAGCACCAGCCGCGTCCGGTGGGCATAGTCGAACGGCGACGGCACGAGCAGGCTGCGGACCCGCCCCAGCCCCAGCCGCTCGGCCACAAAATCGAAACTCCTACCGTCCGAAAGCGTGGCGCTGGTCAGGATCGTAGACTGCCCTTCCCACCAATCATTGAGGAATGGGGCCACATCCACCGGCAGCGCGGTCAGGCTATATTGCGGGCCATCGTGGCTGCCGCCCCCGCCTTCGACAAAATAGACCAGCAGCGGGTCGCCCCCCGTGCAGCAGGTGCGGATCCGGTTCGCCAGCGACATCAGCCGCTGGCTGGCCCGCAACGCCGCCGCTTTGCGGTCGTCCATCGCCTCCATCTCTTCGGCGGGCAGGTCGAACGGCGATTCGATCTGCACCCAGGCCTCCTCTACCGGGCGGTGTTGCGGGTCCACCTGCATCGCCAGGCTGTCCAGCAGGTCGGCCAGCTCTAA
Source organism: Chloroflexia bacterium (assembly GCA_038252265.1). Lineage (GTDB taxonomy): Bacteria > Chloroflexota > Chloroflexia > QHBQ01 > JAICKM01 > JBBSAN01. Next base: position 4,016 of record JBBSAN010000324.1, on the reverse strand, counting down.
CCCTGGCTCGATCTGTTCGGGCAAGAGGGCGCGGGGAGCGCTGGCGGGCGGCGCTTCCAACTCCACCCCCGGCACGGCGGCCAGCAGCGCCTGTTGCAGCGGAGCCGCCAACCGCCCCATCAGGCGGCTCACGATATCGTCCAGGTGGGCGGCTGCCGCCCAGGCCGCGTCCCGCGTGAGCGAGTCACCATAGCGGCGCACGGCGTCGCCGATCAAGGCACGCCGGATCGCCGTGGCCGAGGCCTCGAAGCCGAAGGCCCGTGTCGCGGCGTCCTCGAAGGCGTGGGCCTCGTCAATAATGACGATATCGTACTTGCCCGGCAGGAGGTGATTACCACTGGCGACATGCAGCGCCAGCAGCGCGTGGTTGGTGATGACGATCGGGGTCTTTTCCGCCCGCCGCCAGGCGTTCAAGCCCCAGCAGGTGTCGTAATGCAGGCAGCGCTTGCGCAGGCATTCTTCCGGCCCGGTGCTGAGCCGCGCCTGGAGCGCCCCCGGCACGGCGAACGGCATCTCCTCGAACTCGCCGTGGTGCCCCTTCAGCCGCAGCCACTCGTTGATCCGTGTCATCAGGGGGGGAGGATCGGTGCTGCTCATCACCTCGTCCTGGCCGACCAGGCAGACATAGTTCGCCAACCCCTTGAGCGTGGTGGCAGGCACGGCAGGGTGGCCCTGCATCTCCAGCAGCGCGTTGACGCGGGGCAGGTCGTGGTGGATCAACTGGTCCTGGAGGTGCTTGTGGCTGGTAGCGATCAGCACCCGCGCCCCGTCCTCCACGGCGGCCAGCGCGGCAGGCAACAGGTAGGCGAGCGATTTGCCCACCCCGGTCCCCCCTTCCACCGCCACGTTCAGCCCGGTCGCCATCGCCTGAGCCACCGCGCGAGTCATCCGCCGCTGCCCCGGTCGCGCCCGGTAGCCCGGCCACACCGTTCCCAGATTCTCCAGCAGATCCGGCACCGTTTGCCAGTCCATCGTGTCCGCCCTCCTGCTGCCTATTATACCCCAAGGCACGACCTTTGATCACCGGTGATTGCCCCAAGAGTCCCATTGACTTACTATAACGACCTTGTTATAATTAGATCACTGTGATCCACCGCCCGCGCGTATCCCGACCAGGGTAGGCGTAACCCCCTCTTGCATTAGTTGTTATAATGATAACAAGCCCACATCACCCAGTGGTGGGGTACCTGATGAGGAGGATTCGGTATGCGGCGCATCTTCAGCTATGTGTTGTTTCTGGTCGGTCTGTTTGTCCTGGTCTTGAGTATCCTGACCATCTTTTTCAAGATCACGACGGTAGACACGGCCCTCGCTGTGGGGATGGCTGCCTTCGGGCTGATCCTCTGCCTGGTCGGCTTCTTTATCGCGGCGGCAGGTGCCGGGGCCGACGCTAATTAACCGAGATCGGCAGGAATGCGACGCGGCATAAAACCTGCTCTAGGCTTTATGCGTATTATATACAGACGCAATAATTCGCTGCCCATCGGGCCTAAGGGAGACGCGGGAAATGGAACAAGTATTGAGCGGAATCATCGAGAAGATCATCAGGGCCGTTCGTGACCTGGCGGATTCGATTACCCCCCGGCCCCAGCCGGTCCCGATCCCGATCCCGATCCGGGAAAGTATGCCCCGCCGCCGGTAGTTTCTGACGAAACCGCCGGACAGCTAACCCGAGATATTAAGTAAAGCGCCCTCCCGCTGGGAGGGCGCTTTGCGTTTAGCCGGGAGTGGCGGCTGGGACCAGGATCGGATCCATACACGTAACCGAGAGTGGATAAATACACGGGCCAGCCTCGCATCGGCGCGGGCTGGCCCCGTTATTGTGCAGTGTTGAGCGGCCCCTGCATTGGAGCCGGAATTAGCCGTCGATCTTGCCTTGCTGATAGAGCCAGCGGGCAAACAGCAACCGCCGGTAGTCGCCGGTCAACTCACCCACCCGGCCACTGGCGATCCGTTCGCGCAGATCGTGGAGCCGGGTCATTTCTTCGGTGTTGAAGGAGTCGAGATCCAACGCCGGGAGCAGCACATTCTGCTCGGTACTCGCCTGGACATCAGGCTCGGGGCGCTGTTCCTGGGTATTGGTGGTGTCGGCCATGGCCGATCTCCTTTCAGTAGCCGCTCTATGCAGTCCGCCTCCAAACAGCAGGCTGCATATAAGGGACAAAGAAATTATAGAAGATAGCCACCCGGTTGGGAATTACCCGCTAGTCCCCTTTATGCCGGGTACTTTCGGAAGGTCTCCTACGAAACAGCTACATAGCATATATAGGGCCATGAACTCTCGATGCGGAAGGCGCGGGCCTCCGCATAAAGCGGACGGAGGCGCGGTGCCTGTGTAGAAAACCTTCTACTATTTATACGTTTGAAGGGTACAAGCGGTTGCATGGAAAACGCCAGCCCTGGCGCACAGGCAGCGGCGCGCGCCCACCAGGGCACAAACAAGCCCGCCCCTACCTTGCCAGCAGGGCAGATGGGGCGGGCGGGGTGAGCGGCCCGATGGTTAGGGCTTGAGCCATTCGTAGAGGCGCGGGAAGGGGATCGTCTCGCGCACATGGGGCAGGCCCGCGATCCAGGCGGTGCAGCGTTCGATGCCCATGCCGAAGCCGGAGTGCGGCACGGCCCCATAACGGCGCAGATCGACGTACCAGCCGAACGCCTCCTGGGGCAGGTGGTGCTCCGCGATGCGCTGCTCGATCAAGGCCAGGTCGTAGATGCGCTGGCTGCCGCCGCAGATCTCGCCGTAGCCTTCGGGGGCGATCAGGTCGGCGGCCAGGACCACGTCGGGGCGGCCCTCCACCGGCTGCATGTAGAAGGCTTTGTTCGCCGTCGGGTAATGGGTGATGAAGAGCGGCTTCTCGTACTGGCTCGCCAGGATCGTTTCTTCGTCGCCGCCAAAGTCGTCGCCCCACTGCGTGTCGGGGTTGTGCCCCTTGAGGATGGTGATCGCCTCATCGTAGGTGATCCGGGGGTACGGCGGCAGGATGGCTTCGAGCCGGGCCGTGTCACGCTCCAGCACCTTCAACTCTTCGCGGCACTCCTCCAGGCAGGTCTGGACGATATAGCTGACGAACTCCTCTTCCAGCCGCAACAGCCCTTCCATGTCCATGAATGCGACTTCCGGCTCGACCATCCAGAACTCGATCAAGTGGCGGCGGGTCTTCGACTTTTCGGCGCGGAAGGTGGGGCCGAAGCAGTAGACGCGGCCCATGCTGGCGATGGCCGCCTCGTTGTAAAGCTGGCCGCTCTGGCTGAGGAAGGCGCGCTGGCCGAAATAGTCGGTCTCGAACAGATTGGTGGTGCCCTCGGCGGCGTTGGCGGTCAGGATCGGCGCGTCCACGCGGGTGAAGCCGTGGCTGTCGAGATAGTCTTGCAGGGCGCGAATGACCCGCGCCCGCACCTTGAGCGCGGCCTGCTGGCGGCTGGAGCGCAGCCAGAGGTGGCGGTTCTCCATCAGGAAACCGATGCCGTGCTCTTTCTCCGCAATCGGGTAGTCCACCGCGTACTGGTAGACATGGACTGACTGGAGGCTCAATTCGAAGCCGCCAGGGGCGCGGGCATCGCGGCGCACCGTGCCGGTGGCAGCGAAGGACGATTCCAGGCTGAGCCGGTCTGCCGCGTCCCACATTTCGGGCGAGAGGTCGCCCTTGAACGCCACCAACTGGCATACGCCGGTGCCGTCGCGCATGATGATGAATTGCAGCTTGCCCTTGGAACGGTGGTGCTGCACCCAGCCGCGCACGGTAACCACGGTCCCGTCGTGGTCCCCCAGTTCGTTGATATAGACCGTCGGCGGCGTGGGGGCCGCCGCGTCGTTTGCCCCCGCAGCGGATGCGCCATCGGTCGGGGTAGGTGTCGCCAGTTCGTCAGGCGCAGCGTCGGGCCGCGTCGTCATAGAGGGAGCCTCCTAATACGAGATCGTGTCGCCCCACTATATCACAAGGGCGCGGGGCGGCGCAATGCGGTGCAGTTTCCAGCCCTGGAGGGGCGGCAGACGCTAGCCCACGGCGCAAGCCGTG
>JBBSAN010000323.1:0-7303 GCA_038252265.1 Chloroflexia bacterium | reverse complement strand
TCGTCGAGGCGCACGGCGGCCAGATCGCCGTGCGCAGCAGCCCTGCCGGGACGACGTTCACCTTCACCTTACCCCTGGCTGCCTCGGATCCCGGCCTGACGCCGACCGCTCGGCCAGCCGTTTCTGCAATGGAGGGATAACCATGTTTCTCAAACCGATCTTAATTGTCGAAGACGACACCGCCCTGCGGACGATCCTCGCCCGCAACCTCACCGCGCTCGGCTACCTGGTCTTCCAGGCGGGCACCTTCCGCGAGGCCGCCGACCAGATGGCGATCAAACCGGCGCTGCTGATCCTCGATATTACCCTGCCCGATGCGACCGGGTGGGATGTCGCCAACTGGCTAGAGTCGATGACCGAGCCGGTGCCGATCATTCTGATTTCCGGGGGCACGCCGGAGGCAACACGGTTGCGGCGCTTCCATCCGGTGGCCTTCCTGCCGAAGCCGTTCGCCATTGACGAATTGCTGGCGGTCGTCGAGCAGCAACTGCCGGTGCCAGAGAGTATACTGTAGACAGAGGTTAGAAACGGAGCCGAACCGCTCATGAGCCACGCCCCTGCGGAACGCGAACCCGGACGGCCCACCGCCGAAGAGATGCTGGCCCGCCTCCACGAGGAGGAGGGGGACCGGGTGCCCAGCACCTCGCCCGGCAGCGGGCGGCTGCGGATCTTCCTGGGGGCCGCGCCGGGAGTGGGCAAGACCTATGAGATGCTGGTCGAAGCCCGCGAGGCGCACCAGGCCGGGACCGATGTGGTGGTGGGGTTCGTGGAGGTGTATGACCGCCCGCACACTGCCGCCCAGATCGGCGACCTGGCGATGGTGCCGCGCCAGCGGATCACCTATCAGGGCGTCACACTGGAGGAGATGGACACAGCAGCGGTGATCGCCCGGCACCCGCAGATCGCGCTGGTCGACGAGCTGGCCCACACCAACGCCCCTGGCTCCCCCCACCCAAAACGCTACGAAGATGTGCTGGATCTGCTCCACGCGGGTATTGATGTCTGGACGACGATGAATGTGCAGCACATCGAAAGCCTGCACACAACCGTGGAGACGATCACCGGCGTGGCGGTGCGGGAGACCGTACCGGATTGGATCGTGGACCGCGCCGACGAAGTGTCGCTGGTGGACATTTCGGTCGAAGAGATGCACCGGCGGATGCGCGAGGGCAACATCTACCCGGCGGCCCAGGCGCGGATGGCGTTGCAAAACTTCTTCCGCAAGGGCAACCTGACCGCGCTGCGCGAGTTGGCCCTGCGCCGCACCGCCGAGAATGTGGACACGGCGCTGGAACGTTACATGGCCGCGCACCAGATCACCCCGCCCTGGATGGCGACCGAACGGATCATGGTGGCGGCGGACCACCGTCCCTTCAGCAAAGACCTGATCCGGCGGGGCTGGCACCTGGCGCGGGGGCTGAAGGCCCCGCTGCTGGTCGTGCATGTGGCGACCCCGGCGCAATCGTTAGCCCCCGAAGATGCCGCCGGGCTGCGCGATAATCTGGAACTGGCCGAAGATCTGGGCGCGGAAGTGGTGACGCTTCCGGCAGGTGACGTGCCGACGACGCTGGCGCGGGTGGCGCAGGAGCACAACGTGACGCAAATTGTGCTGGGCCACCCGGCGCGGAGTGCCTGGCGCGAACTGCTGCGCCCGTCGATCACCGGGCGGCTGCTGCGGCTCGTCACGCAGGACGTGCATCTGGTCAGTCCCCACCGGCGGAGTCAACGCGGCACGGGGGGGAGGAGCGAGGATCCCGGCCAATGAGGCGCGGCTGCCGGAGGTTGTGCGCGGCGCGGCAAGGGGAAAAGGCCTGCGGCGGCGCGCTGGGCACGGCGGATCCCATCAGAGCGTGCCACCGGGGATGCGCCCCGCCGCGATGGCGGCGCGTTGGGCCGCGCTGTAGGGGGCCTGAAACAGGTCCGGATCGTCGTGATACGTGCGAAACAGGGCGCAAATGAAGTGCATACGCTCGCCGAGGTCGGCCCAGTTGCGCGCCCGGCTGCCCCGTCCGTTGTCGGGGGGGCGGGCCCAGCCGCCTGGCCCGGCCAGGAAGCGTACCAGTTCGGCATTCTCCAGATGCGCCAGGGTCACCAGGGCAGCCTCCCCACCCAGGGGCACGACATCCGCGCTGACGCGCATCGTGCGCCGCCCGATCGAGAAATCGAGCAGGCACCGGGTGATCAGCCGCCGCGCCAGAACCGGCATCGCCCCCGCAATGTAGGGCTGCAACCGGATGTGCTCGTGCAAAATGGCGTACAGGTTCGCCAGGAGCATCTGCTCGTGCCTGGTGGCGCGGTCGCGGGCCTGCCCGGCCTGATAATAGTGGGTGAACGCATGGCGGAGGAGGGTCTGGCCTCCACGGGCTGCCGGGCCGGGGCGGAGCGTAGCGAGGAACGCCGCCAGGGGCCGCGCCTCCGCTGGGGGGTGCCCCGCGCAGGCGGCGAGGAACCGCGCCGTCGCCCGGCCCATATCATCCAGCACGGTGCGATTGCCGCCCAGGATCAACCGGCTGGCGTGCGCGAGGCGCTGGTGCGCCAGGGCCTGGAGGCTCCACGCGCCGAGTATAGCGCCCGGCGCGGTGCCCAGGCGCGCGGCACCAGGCCGCGCCACCGCCGCCTGCGCCAGCAGGCCCAGCCCGCCGCCCGCCAGCCCCGCCAGACGGCGTAGCGCGGGTACATCGGCCTGTCGGATGGTCCGGCCCGCCTTCTTGGATCCCCAGGTGGCCCAGGTATGGAAGTTGGCCCCGGAATCGGGGCCGAGGTGCGCCCGCAAGCTTTGCGACAGCCGGTAATGGGCCAAAGTGATGCGCAAGTTGGCGAGCACCGGGTCGGGGGTGGTGAGCGCCTGATCGATCTGCGTGGCCCACCCGGCAAGGTCGCCCTGGGGCGCGTAGGGGATGACGGGCGCGGCAGGCATAGCGGGAGACCTCCGATGGGGAACTCGCCGAGCAGCGGGAGTATGGATCAGCAGCCCGCACCGACCGGGCACGGGTGGCGATACGATATTGTACCATAAGCACGCAGCAGGCGATGGCACATGGTCTGACCCCCCACAGCGGTGGCAACGTCAAACCCGGTCATCCTGAGCGCAGCGAAGGTGGGCGTGGCGGTCTGCGGCGTTAATGCAGCCGTCCGCCAGGGGAATCACCCCGGTAACACGCCGGACCGGGCGACGGTCGCCAGGCGGATCACGTTCCACGATAGCCGGGGTAACGTGGCGGTCAGCCGCCCGTTGACGACCTGGGCATCCCCCCCCGCGTGCGGCACCACCGCAGTCGGGCGCTCGGCGGTGTTCCGCGCCGTGGGATCAGGATGTTCGAGGATCAGGTGCTCCACTACAGCGTAGCCGCCCACGCCGCGCAGGTCACCCTCCAGTGGCAAGGGTCCCGCCTGCCCCCGGTTCACGGCGAAGATCACCAGCGCCTCATGCTCCGCATCCTGCACCGCCACCGCGTCGAGCAGCGGCACGGCCCCAAACTGGCGGGTCTCATAGGTCGGGGAGCGGATCTGGAGGTCCAGCACGGTCCCCCGGCCAAACTGTGCGGCGTGCTGGAAGGGGTAGTAGATCGTCTGCCGCCACAACCCACCCCCGCGCACGGTGCTGATCGGCGCGATCGTGTTCACCAGTTGGGCCATGCATCCGATCTTGATCCGGTCGGCGTGCCGCAGCAGCGTAATCAGCATCAGCCCGACCACCAGGGCGTCTTCCTGCGTGTAGGGCGCTTCAAACAAGGGCGGCCCCACCTGCCACGGCTGCTCCTCCATCAACTGTTGATCGCTGGGGTGCTGGTACCAGACATTCCACTCGTCAAACGCCAGATAGAGCGGCTTCTTCAGCCGTTTTTTGGCCTGGACATAGTCGCAGATGGCCCCGACCGCGTGGATAAACCCGTCCATTTCGACGGTTTGGGCGAGGAAGGTGCCCAGGTCGTCGCCCATCTTGTGATAATACTGGTGCAGCGAGATATAATCCACGTAGGGGTAGACATGATCGAGCACGGTCGCCTCCCAGGCCCCAAAGCTGGGCATCGTGGCGCTGGAACTGCCGCAGACGACCAACTCGATGGTCGGGTCCACCCCTTTCATCGCGATGGCGGTTTCGGTGGCGAGCCTGCCGTACTCGTCGGCGGTCTTGTGGCCGAGTTGCCAGGGGCCGTCCATCTCGTTGCCCAGGCACCAGGTCTGGATGCGGTGCGGATCGGGGGTGCCGTGGGCACGGCGCAGGTCGCTGTAGAAGCTGCCGCCGGGGTGGTTGCAATACTCCACCAGATTCCGGGCCTCGTCAATCCCGGCGGTGCCCAGATTGACGGCCAGGTCCACCGCCACCCCGGCCCGGCGTGCCCAGGCACAGAACTCATCGGTCCCAACCTCGTTCGGCTCCAGCGTGCGCCAGGCCAGGTCGAGCCGCCGGGGGCGCTGGGCTTTCGGCCCGATGCCATCGCGCCAGTTATAGCCGGAGACGAAGTTGCCGCCGGGATAGCGCACCAGCGTGACCCCCAGGTCGCGCACGGCGGCGAGGACATCGCCGCGAAAGCCCAGGTCGTCAGCGGTAGGGTGCCCCGGCTCGTAGATGCCGCCGTAGACGGCGCGGCCCAGGTGCTCGATAAACGAGCCGTACAGGCGCGGGTCCACCGGGCCGATCGTGAATGCGGGATCGGCAATGATTTTCGCCGTGTCCATCAGTCGAGCCGTCCTTTCTTCGCTTATGGGTGGGCCGGCGCACCCTGGACTCACGGAAGAAATGCGCGCGCCGTCGTGATATAGCCGTCAAACTGCTCACGCTGGGCCGAATGCCCTGCCCCCGGAATATGTGCCAGCGTGACATCAAGTCCCAGGCGTGGACCTACCGATCACGCACGAAGTCCAGAAGGTTAGCTTCGGCCCGCTTGATTGGCTGTTGACCGCAGTCAGTTGGCCCGGTTACCCTCCCTATAACGGGTGCGGTAGACGACATCGTCGCCGGGAGCGACGGTCAGGATTGGTGGCAGATCCCGCACGACCTTGTCGGGCCGGGTGCGCCGTTCCAGTTCGACCATAGAGGTACTCCTGGCTTCCTCGGGGGGTGAGCGGCGGCGCTCAATGGGCCGGAGCCGCCCGCCGCGGCTCCTCACGCCCGCGGACCAGCGCGGTGAAGATGCCGATGGCGGCGATGGCCGCGCAAACATGAAACGCGGTCTGAAAGCCATAGACGAAGGTGTTTTGCAGGGCCGCGAGGTCGGCACCCGGCTGGCCTGCGTGATAGGCCGCCAGGGTCGCGCCGGCTGCCGCCCCGCCCAGCCCGGTAAAGATCGCCCCGCTCAGGGCCACGCTGAGGCTCTGGCCGACCCCCGTCCGGTCGCCAGGAAGCCCGAGGCACTGCCCTGCAAGTGCCGAGGCGCGGCGCTCAGCAGGGCGCTGGCGTTGGGCGATTGAAACAGCGCCTGGCCGGCACCGGTGAGCACCAGCCGCCAGATAATGTCGAACACGCTGCTGTTGGCGTCCAACCCACCGAGCAGCAGCAGGCCGAGGCAGGCGATGGTCAGCCCGCCCGCCGCCAGCCAGCGCGAGCCGATGCGGTCGGCCAGCCCGCCGCTGATCGGGGCGACGAGGGCGATGGTGATCGGCAACGGGGTCAGCAGCCAGCCCGCCGTCGCGGCATCGAAGCCGCGCAGTTCCTCCAGGTAGAAGGGCAACATGAAACTGACCGCGAACAGCGCGAGGAAATTGAGCACCAGACTGACGATGGCCGAGGTGAACACCCGGCTCTTGAGCAGGCTGAGCACGATGATCGGGTTGGGCACGCGCCGCTCGACGAAGGGCAGCACCCCCAGGGCGATCACGCCGATCAGCAACGCCGCGATGATCGGCAGGCTGGCCCAGCCCACCTCCTGGCCGAAGGAGAGGCCGCCGGTCAAGCAGGCGAGACCCACCCCCAGCAGCCCGGCCCCCAACGGGTCGAAGCGACCAGGGTTGCGGCGCAGCGGCTCTTGCAGGATACGCCAGGTGGCGAAGAGGGCCAGGATGCCAACCGGCAGGTTGACATAGAAGATCCACCGCCAGGTGAGGTTCTGGGTGATCCAGCCGCCCAGCGTCGGGCCGACGCTGACGCCGAGCGACACCGTGACCGCGTTGAGGCCCAGGGCCTGGCCGCGTTGCTGGGGCGGGAAGGCGGCGGCGAGCATCGCCGGGCTGACGGCCATGATCAGCGCGCCCCCGAAACCTTGCAGCACCCGGGCGGCGATCAGGAAGCCCAGGGCCGGGGCCGCGCCGCAGAGCGCCGAAGCGATGGTGAAGACGATCAGGCCCGTCGCCCAGACCGCTCGGCGCCCCAGCATATCGGCCAGCCTCCCGGCGGTCAGCAGGATAGCTGCCGTGGCGACGAGGTAACCGATGATCACCCACTCAATCGATCCGCTGAGCGGCACGCCGAAGTAGCGGGCCATGGCCGGGAGGCTGATATTGACTATGGACGAGTCGAGCGTCGCCATGAACACGCCCAGCCCGACGATGGCAAGCACCGTCCATTTGCCGGCTGGCTCCTGGAACTCGGCTGGACGGCCCGCCGCCTGCCCGCCGGATTGCCCGGCGTTGGCTACGGCCCGCTCGGCTGGTGCCGCGCCGGCGGAATGCGATTGCTGCATCAAGTAGTTGAGTTCCTCCTGCGTGCCGTCGGGGCCGCCTCGGCTCCGACCACCAACCGGCACGAGCCGTGCCATGGACGTGTGGGCAGTCGGCAGCGGTTTGAACCGGTCGCGCTTGCTCAGCGAAGCGCAACCCATTCAGCCTGGTCATGGGATGGGATGGGATGGGATGGGATGGGATAGAACCCATTCATCCGGTTCGGACCCTCCTGCTAAATCTGCTCAGCCGCAGCCCAGATAGGTGATCAGCCTACTGAGGGTAATACCGGCACCCCCACGCCGAGGAGCGCGAGGTCATAGCCCGCCGGGAGGGCGGGGCGGACGGAGAGTCCCTGCCCCCGCGCCCGCCACAACGGAAGCTAAGCCCGAAAACCGTCAGCAACAACATCTCCAACGTGCTCGCCAAGTTGCAGGCCACGGATCGCGCAAAACTGATGCTGCTGGCCTTGGAGGCGAGGTTGGGCCAGCCCGGTGCCGGGAGGGGATGACAGCGCGTCAGCGGGTTCTCCTACGCCAGATCCTGGCGGACTGTCCCACCATACCCTATCGGTTGTGCAACCACAGAGCGAATCGCTTCAGCACTTGCAAAAATGAGCCGGTCCAACACCGAATTTGGCCGCAAACCAGCTTCCGAGCAGCCACTGAACCGCGTCGCGTTCCCCAATGAGCCAATACGCGGTTTC
>JBBSAN010000322.1:0-7317 GCA_038252265.1 Chloroflexia bacterium | reverse complement strand
TCTCGCGGGCGGCGGAGCGTTTCTACACCGCGCTGGAAAAGATTTCCGGCCATGCCCAGTTGCGGGCCGACATTGCCGAGGAGATCGAGACGCGGCGCAAGACGCTGGCCCGCCGCGTGGCCGCGCTGGAGCGCGAGATGGAGCGCGCCACCGGGTTCGATCTGCTGCGGCGCAAGGGCGAGATGCTGCTGGGCTTTATGTACAGCCTGGAGCCGGGCCAGCGCCGCCTGGAAATCCCCGAAGAAAACCTGGTCATCGATCTGGACCCCGACGTGCCGCCGCTGGAACAGGCCCAGGCGATGTTCCGCGAGTACAGCCGCGCCCGCGCTGCCGTGGCCGGGCTGCCCGCCCGCCTGGGAGCGACCCGCCTGGCGCTGGAATACCTCGATGAATTGAGCACCCACCTGGAACTGGCCGAGGACTTCGCCACGATCAGCCTGATCCGGGAAGAACTGGTCGCCCTGCCCGCCGACCCCGACACGCTGGTCGCCGGGATCGAGCGCCGCGTGCGGGGTGAGGTGGACGAGGACGCGCCGCCGCCGCCGAAGAAGAAGGCTCCCAAAGGCCGGGGCAAGTACGCGCCCAAAGGGGGTCGCCCCAAGAAAGAGCCGGGCAACCGCACCGCTATCGAACCCCTGCGCGTGACTTCGTCTGACGGCATCCCCATCCTGGTTGGGCGCAGCGCCCGCCAGAACGACGCGATCACCTTCGGCCAGGCCCGCCCCGGTGACCTGTGGCTCCATGCGCGCGGGGTGCCGGGCGCGCACGTCATCGTCCGCGGCGAGGGCCGCACCGTCTCCGAGGCCACGGTGGCCGAAGCCGCCCGCCTGGCCGCCCAGCACAGCAAGGCCCGCCACGACAGCGCCGTCGATGTGATCATCACCGAACGCCGCCACGTCCGCCGCATCCCCGGCGCGCCCCCCGGCCTCGTCACCGTCACCGGCGAGCGCGTCCTGCGCGTGCGCCCCGGTGGCGGGGAGGGGTAAGCATAGCTGGCAGGAGGAGGATATTCATGAAGCTGATCGAAGATATGGCGTTGTTCCGCTGGCGTTTGGCCGAGACGATTGCCTGGTGCGCCCCCCGTGGATCGCTGGCTGATCCGATATACAGCCTCCGTACACCTGCGCTCCAGCCAGCAGTGTTCGACTCAGTAGGCGTGACTTTGGAAGAATTACCCGTCGGAAGAATCCCGGAGACCCTAGCCAAAGTCCAGCCTATTGTTGAAGCACTGGCCCGGGAACGCGCCCGCCAGCTACAGCTAACCGCTGCCTATCCACATGCATGGGCGGAGGATCTGGCCGGAGGCCGCCTGCTATTTTACGATCCAACAGAAAATCTGGCGGATGGCGCGGCGACCGAAGTGAGCGCCGGGTTTTTCGGCTATAACAATATCCCCGCCTGGGACACCTGGGTGTGTTTTGTCTATGACAACACTAAAGATGTCCCCCGATCGGCTCGTATATATGATGCGAGGCACGGTCACCAGGGCGAAAGCAAAATGGACTCCCTACATCGAGAGTCCTTTCGTACCTGCCTGGTGAGTTGGATCCCGCCGCAACTCGTTCCCCTGGTCACTGCCGGGATCAACGTCAACCCTGAGTTATGCATCGCCTGGGCCGAGGATCTGGATATACCCCTCACCCGCCGGTTGCAGATGGAAGGGTTGCTCCCCGGCGGCGATCTGGACGCAGCCTACCGCGCGATGGCCGCAGATGAAGAGCAGGAAGCAGAGGCATTCGAATGGATCGAAGGGACAATAGGGGATAGTTGAGATCTCGTCATAGCTCGTGTCGCGCTTGTAGGATATGGCTCCGTCCCTTGCTGATCGGGCTGGCCCAAGCTTCAAGGTCGCCCGAGCATCAATGGGCGGAGCCATATCCTACAGATGGTACGGGTTTATTGTGGGATCTCAGCTAATGACGTTTGACGATCTGCCTAGCTGCCCCGTATAATTATATGTTAGCAACACGTTATGGGATCGGGGCAAACACAGTTTTAGAAGGTGAACACATGAGCGAAGACAACCGCGTCGTCGTAGAACTCACATTAGACTTACCCGACAGCGTGGCCCGTGAGGCGGAAGCAGGCGGGTTGCTCACGTCCGCTGCTCTGGAAGCACTGTTGCGCGCCGAATTGCGCCGCCGCCGCATCGCGGAGTTAGGGGAGGCAATGGACCGATTAGCCGCCCTGCCCCTGCCACCCTTGACCAACGAAGAGGTAGAGGAAGAGATCCAGGCGGTGCGCGCGGCGCGGCGTAAGGCTCATGCGCGTAGTAGCTGATACCAACACGGTTGTCTCGGGGCTGCTGTGGACTGGCGCACCGCGTGGCGTAATAGACGCGGCGCGGGGCGGCGACCTAGAGCTATGCACCAGCCCCGACCTCCGCGCTGAGCTTGAGGACGTACTTCAGCGTCCTAAATTGGCGCGACGATTAGCTCTCACCGGATTGGATCGGGTTGCTTTGCTGGTGCGCTATGAGGCATTAGCTACCATTATTGAACCAGCAGTAGTGGAGTCGGTTGTGCGGGCCGACCCTGACGATGATGCTGTCATCGCCTGCGCGGTCGCCGCGCAAGCCGACGTGATTGTGTCAGGCGATAAGCATCTTTTAGATTTGCAGCAATATCGAAATATTCCGATCCTAACCGCTGCCGAGTTGTTGCAGCGTATCGCAGTGTGAAGGCAGTAATCATCCATGTTTGACCGATTAGAATCCATTGAAGAGCGGTTTGCCGAGTTGGACCGGATGCTGGCCGAAGAGTCGGCCAGTGGGGACTACGAACGGATCACCGAACTGAGCCGCGAGCGCGCCGAGGTCGAAGAAATCGTCGGGGTGTACCGGGCGTACAAGAAAGCCGAAGCCGACCAGGCCGAAGCCGAAGCGATGCTGGACGACCCCGAAATGCGCGAGCTGGCCCAGGAGACGCTGGAGGAGGCGAAAAGCCGCCGGGCGGCGATAGAAACCCAGCTCAAGCAACTGCTGGTGCCCAAAGATCCCTATGACGAGAAGGACGTGATCATCGAGATCCGCGCCGGGGCCGGGGGCGACGAGGCCGCGCTGTTCGCCGCCGAGTTGTACCGCATGTACCAGCACTACGCCGAGCGCCACCGCTGGCGGACCGAACTGGTCTCGACCAGCGACAGCGACCAGAATGGCTTCAAAGAAGTCATTTTCGAGGTTAAGGGGCGTGGGGCGTACAGCCATTTCAAATATGAGAGCGGCGTCCACCGGGTGCAGCGCGTGCCCGTGACCGAATCGGGCGGGCGCATCCACACCTCCACGGCGACGGTGGCAGTGATGCCCGAAGCCGAAGAGGTGGAACTGGAGATCAACCCCGCCGACCTGCGGATCGATGTCTATCGCTCCAGCGGCCACGGCGGGCAGAGCGTGAACACCACCGACAGCGCCGTGCGGATCACCCACCTGCCCACCGGGCTGGTCGTCACCTGCCAGGATGAGAAGTCGCAACTGAAGAACCGCAACAAGGCGATGGCCGTCCTGCGCGCCCGGCTGTTCGACATCGAACTGCGCCGCCGCGAGAGCGAAGCCAGCGAGGAGCGCCGCTCCCAGGTGGGCACCGGCGACCGCAGCGAGAAGGTCCGCACCTATAACTTCCCCCAGGACCGCGTGACCGACCACCGGATCAAGCTGACGGTCAGCAACCTGCCCGGCGTGTTGAACGGCAACATTGACGAACTGATCGCCAGCCTGCAACTGGCCGACCAGTCCGAGCGGCTGGAGCAGGCGATGGGCGATGACCGGGCCGGGTACAACCGCAACGAGCCGGAGGACGACGATGAGGACGGGGCGGTCGGTGCCCGGCGTAAATAGCCCCCTGGCGCACATGAGGGGCAAACCGCCCCTGCCGAGGATGAGCCGCCGCCGATGACACCTGAGTACGAGACCCTGTGGGCGGCAGCGGACAGCCGCCACGCGCCCCCCGCGATCCGCTATGTGCTCCAGGCCGCCGCCGATGCGTTGCGAGGAGCCGGGTCGCCCACGGCCCGGCTTGATGCCGAGGTGCTGCTGGCCCATGTGCTGGGCTGCACCCGCGCCCAGCTTTATGCCCGGCTCCACGATCCGTGGCCGCCGGGGGTGTTGCCCGCCTATGGGGCGCTCCTGCGGCGGCGGCTGGCGGGCGAGCCGGTGGCCTACCTCGTCGGGCACAAGGATTTCTACGGGCTGGATCTGCTGGTGGACCGGCGCGTGCTCATCCCCCGCCCCGAAACCGAGGAGCTGGTCGGCCTGGTGCTGGCGGCGCTGCCCCTCACCGCCGTTGGTCCGGTGGCCGACATTGGCACCGGCAGCGGGGCCATCGCCATTGCCCTGGCGCGTGCCCGCCCGGCCCTGCACCTGATCGCCGTGGACGTATCACCCGATGCGCTGGTCGTGGCCCGCGCCAACGCCGCCCGTTATGACCTGGCCGGGCGGATTACCTGGCGCGAGGGCGATCTGCTGGCCCCACTGGGAGAGCCGGTCGCCGGGATTGTCGCCAACCTGCCTTACACCCTGCTGGACGAAGTGGAGCCGGGGGTGCGCGAATGGGAGCCGACCCTGGCGCTGGAAGGCGGTGGGGTGGATGGTGCGGCCCTGATCGCCCGTCTGCTGACCGAGGCTCCGCGCGTACTCCAACCTGGCGGCTTCATTGCGCTCGAAATCGGCTACAACCAGGCTGAGCCGGTGCGGCAACGAGCCGCCGACATCTTTCCCTCGGCGGAAGTGCGCGTCCAGCAGGATATGGAGGAGCGCGACCGCCTCATCTGGATCCAAACCCACCCCTATGTTGATTAAATTGATCGCGATGGACGTGGACGGCACCCTCTTTGGCGATGACCTGATCGTCTCCCCGCGCAATCTGGCCGCCATCCAGGCCGCCCGCGCCAGGGGGGTCCACGTCACCATTGCCACCGGGCGCACCTTCTCGGCCACCCGCGCCCTCGCCGCCACGCTGGGCATTGACGCGCCGCTGATCTGCTACCAGGGCGCGTGGGTGCGCGACCCCGCCAATGGGACCACCCTGCTCCACGCCACGGTCGCCCGCCCCCTCGCTACCGAGGTCATCGGGCTGGCCCGCGCCGCCGGGCAACAGTGCAACGTCTATATTGACGACCAGATTTATGTCGAGGAACTCCAACCCGAATCGGCCATCTACTTCCACCTGAACCGCCGCACGCCACCAATCCCGGTGGCCGATCTGGTCGCCCTGGTACGGGATGCGCCAGAAGACCCGACCAAGCTGGTCCTGATCCTGCCCACCGAGGCCGAGACCGACGCGACCATTACCACCCTCCAGGCCTACTTTGGTGAGCGCGTGTATGTGACCAAATCGCACCCCAACTTTGCCGAGGTGATCAACCCGCAGGTGAACAAGGGGACGGCCCTGGCAGCGGTGGCGGCGCACTTTCACCTCAGCCAGGCCGAGACGATGGCGGTGGGCGACGGGATGAACGACCTGCCGATGCTCCAATGGGCCGGGCTGGGCGTGGCGATGGGCCAGGCCTACCCCGAAGTGCAGGCCGCCGCCGACGTGGTGACCGCCTCCCTGGTCGAGGACGGGCTGGCCCAGGCTATCGAGCGGTATGTGCTGCAACCATAATCAGGCGCGGTTCTTGCTCTAGGATCGTGAATTCGATCACAAGCACAAGGAGTAACCCGATGCCCGACGTTCCCGCCCCTCCCGACCCCACCGCGCCCACCGCTGGCCCGCCCCTGGGCAGCCGAGAGAATCCCTTTGACTGCGCGATTATCGGCGGCGGTCCCGCCGGGCTGTCCACCGCCGTCTACCTGGGCCGCCTGCGCCGCAGCAGTATGGTCGTGGACGACCACGAGGGCCGCTCCCTCTGGCAGCAGGTGAACCGCAATTACCTGGGCTTCCCCGACGGGATCGAGGCGGCGGAATTACGCAAGCTGGGGCGGCGGCAGGCGGCCAATTTCGGCACCCAGTTCTGCAACGGGCAGGTAGAGAACATCGTCCCCCAGGGGAAGTTCTTCTGCGTGCGGATCGGGCCCTCCCTGCCGATCGAGGATGCGCCGGACGAGGGCAGCCAGGAGCGGCGCGAAGAAGATGCCGCCGATGCTAGCAAGGTGGGCGAAACGCAGATCAAGGGCCACGCCGAACTATGGGCCAGCACCCTGGTCTTTGCCTGCGGGGTGCAGGACCACTTCCCCGAATTCCTGGGCCGCGACGAGTGCGTGGGCCGGACCCTCTTCTGGTGCATCATCTGCGACGGCTACGAAGCGATCGATAAGCGGGCCGTGGTGCTGGGTGCCGATGAAGAGGCAGCGTCCACCGCGCTCCAGTTGCGCCAGTTCACCGCGCAGATCACCCTCGTGGCCGGGGAACCGGCCTTCAAGCTGTCCAAAGCGCGGCTAGACGACCTCCAGACCGCCGGGATCACCACCGTCACCGGGCGGGTGCAGAACCTGCCCAACGATGACGGCTGCGTCACCGCGCTAGAACTGGAGGGCGGGCAGACGATCCCGCTGGATGTGCTCTTCACCGTCCATGAAAAGACACCCCGCAGCGACCTGGCGCGGGCACTGGGGGTGGAGTGTGATGCCAACGGGTATATCGCGGCGGATGACGAGCAGAAGACGAAGGTGCCGGGCATTTTCGCGGCGGGCGACGTGACCCGCAAGCACAACCACCAGATCAGTACCGCCGTCCACGAAGGCGGCATGGCCGCCGCCGCCGTCAACTACTATCTCTATGGCGCGCTCCAAAAAGAGCAGCACGGGGGATGAGCAGCGAGCAGGGAGTGACGCGGGGTCAGGGGTCAGGGATCAGGGGTCAGGAGTCAGGGGTCAGGGGTCAGAAATTACGCATCACGTTTCACTCAGCACTCAGCACTCAGCACTCATCGCTCATCGCTGAAGTCTTCCAGCCCGGCCAGGGGCAGGGTGAAGGTGAAGGTGGTGCCCCGGCCCGGACGGCTCTCCACCCAGATGCGGCCCCCGTGCAGTTCGACCAGTTGCTTGACGATGGCGAGGCCGAGGCCGGTGCCACTGCGGGACCGTGCCCCGCCGCCCTCGACCTGATAGAAGCGGTCGAACACCCGGGTCAGGGCATGGATCGGGATGCCCACGCCGGTGTCCGTCACCCAGACCCGCAACATCCCCTCTTCCGCCCCGGCCCCCACGCCGACGCGCCCGCCCGGCGGGGTGAACTTCAGCGCATTCTCCACCAGGTTGGTCAGGATCTGGATCACCCGCTGGCGGTCGCCACGGACGATGGGCAGGCCCGCCGGGATATCGGATTCCAGGTAGAGGCGACGTTCGCTGGCCTGGGGGCGTAATGTTTGGAGCACCTGGGCGAT
>JBBSAN010000321.1:0-7320 GCA_038252265.1 Chloroflexia bacterium | reverse complement strand
GCAGGACTGGAAGGTCGAATGGACCGAGGCGGGACTGGGCGCAACCGATATGAAGAGCACGATCTGGGTCAACCCCTATCCTGCGGGGCGGGAAGCCCCGCCGGTGGTGAACCTGGCCATCGCGAACGGGATCTTCTACCATGAGATGGGGCATGTGCTGAAGACGCCCCCCGAGATGTGGTTCCGGGCCTTACGCATCGCCCAGGGTGAGGAAACCCTGGCCGGGCTGGATCATGCCGCGGCAATGCTGCCCCAGGTGCTGAACATCGTCGAAGATGGGCGGATGGAGCGGGCGATGGCGGCCAGTTTCGCCGGCGCGGCGGAGGGCATCGCCGTGGGTTGCCGCCTGTTCGCGCGCTGGGATGAGCAGGTGGGTCCCGGTATCTCGATCGAACATCAGGTGCTCGGGGCCTTGATCAACGAGTGCCGCCCCTATTACCGGTTGCGGCAGGAGACGATCGCGGCCATGACCCCCGAGGCGCAGGCGGTGCTGGCCGAAGTGCGGCCGCTGGCGCGCGCGGGCGTGCTGGGCACACCGGACGACACCTTCACGGCCGCCGTCGAGATTACCAAGCGGTTGCAGGCGGCGGGATGTTTCCAGCCGGATCCCGATCTGGATATTCCACCGCCGGGCGGAAGTATGCTTGTGGTGCAAATCCCGCCCGGCGCGGGGCAACCAGGGCAACCAGGGCAACCAGGGCAACCAGGGCAATCGGGGCAACCGGGGCAATCGGGGCAACCAGGAGCGGACCCCACCGGGAGCGGCCCGCCAGGAGCAGGACAACCCGGGGCGGGGCCAGCGGGGCCCTCGGGTGCGGGACAGCCCGGGGCCGGGCCAGCGGGGCAACCGGGAACGGACCCTACCGGGAGCGGCCAATCCGGGCTGGGGCCGTCGGGGACGGCCCCAGCCGGGGGTGGGCCGCCCGGCGCGGGGCACCCGGCGCAACCGGCGGCGGATCCCAGCGGGAGCGCGCCCCCGGGGACAGACCCGGCAGGGAGCGGCGCGCCGTCCCCCGGGCAGGCGGGCACGACTGGCACCCCGCCCGGCTCCCCCGGTGGCGGGGCGGGGCGGGGGCCTGCACCCACCCCGCCCCCTGCCGCTGGGGGGAGCGGGTTACCGCCCGATCTCCGTCAGGTCGATGCCCCGTTTACCGACGAGGACTTTAGTGCGGTGCTGGCCAAGCTGGAAGCGGGCGCCGTCACCGTGGTCGAGCGCGATCTCCGGCGGCAAGCCTCGATCGAACATCTGGGCCGCGGGTTGCATGCGGCCCTGGAGGGCCGCCGCGAGACACAGGCCGCGCAAGTCTTCCGCACCACCCGGGGTGAAGCGGCGACGACACAGGTCTCCTTTCCGCGGGCGCCGCGAGGGGCCGACTGGGTCCAGGCCCTGATCCCGCGCCGTCAGGGTATCGAGCGGGTGGCTGACGATATGGCCTATCGCCTGGCGCTGATTCGCGATGATGTGGAGGAGCGCGTGCAGCAGCAGGAATATGGCGCGCTCGATCGCACCGCCTTTATTCCGGCAGTCAAAGGTGCGCGGGATGTGTATGAGGACACCCTGGAGCGCCCCCGCACATCGTTTGTGACCAGTATCAACGTCGATCTCTCCGGCTCGATGCAAGGAGAGATGACCAGTGGGGCCCTCTACGATGCGGTGGGCGTGCTGGCCGCGACGTTTGATCACCCGGCGTTACGGATGCCTTATGAGGTGCGCGGGTTTTCCAACGGAAGTTATGCCTATAAGGCGATCGAGGATGTCGAATTCGCCCCGGATCGGGCCGCCATGCTGTTTCGCGGTGAAAGTGGCGGCACGCAGATGTACGAGACGGCGGGGCTGGCGGCGACCGCGCTCCGGGCCCGCCCAGAGCGCAACCGGCTCATGATCGTGCTCACCGATGGCGATCTGGGGGATCATGACCGGACCGCAGCGATTCTCCGGGACACCCGCGACGCGCGGGAAAGTGGCGTGATCACGTTCGGGATTTATCTCGCTCGTGGCGGCTATCAGCCCAATACGGCCCGGATGGATGATCTCTATGGTGGGCGCGGCAATTGGACGACGGTCAACGCGATCAAGGAGATGCCGGAGAAGGTTGGACAGCGCATCGCCGATATTATGTCGGCCCTGACGTAGGGCTGGAAAGGACGCACCGGATGACACACTCCGCCGAACGTATGGCCCCGGGCCATGTCTATGATCCCATCACGGGGACCGGGATCGAATGGTTGCCGCAGGAGGTGCGGCTGTGGGAGGGCGGCGTGGCGGTGGCCACCGCGCCCCACGCCACCCCGGATCCCTGGACCTTCTGGTACGATCTCGCCTTCGCCGAGACGTTCCCCGAGGTGAGCCACTGGTGGTTCGGCTCGGCCTGGACCGGGAAGGTCTGGGTGCGCCCGATCGGGACCCAGACGCGGGGCCGCACGACCGTGGTCAGCGGGGGGATGCGCTTTATCGATCGGGACGAGCCCGAGGTCACCTGGCAGGTGACGCTGGAGGAGGGGCCGACGCCCGCGCAGACGGCGGAGGGGCGGCCGGAGCCGTCGCCTGTCCTGGTCGGGGTCCCCCTGCCGCCCTTTGCGATCCAACCAGTGAATCTGGCATTGCGCGTGGCGTTAGCGCGGCTGGTGTTCGACCTGGCCGATGGGAGCCGCGCCGCCGCGCTAGGCCCGGACGAGGAGCTGGCGCTGCGGGCGGTGATCGGCGCGGTGGACCTGGACCGTCTGCCCGTAGCGGCCCAGCGCGCGGTGTTGGGGGAGGCAGGCGTGCTCCCGGCTCTGCAAACTGCGGTGCTCGCGCAGGGGCCCGCGCCGGATTGGATCACCACGGTGCTGAACACCGTCTCGCCGCCCCACTGGGTGACCAGCCTGGTGGCCGTCGCCGATCTGCGCGTCGCCTTTCCGACCACCGTCGGCCCCTGGCGGCTCGAAGCCGTGGATCGGCCCCTGCGCGAAGCGCTCTGTTGGCTCCAGGGATTGGGGGAGTCGGGAGCAGCGCCTTGATCCTCGCGGGGCCCGAGGGGGCCGATCCTGGCCCGCCCGATCCTGCCGGGGTGTTTACGACCGCGACGGAGGCCCTGCTCACGGCCTGGGAGCGGCTGGATCCCGCCGTCCGGGCCACGATCCCGGGAGAACTCCGGCAACCGCTGTTAGACTTGCTCGCGGGTTGGCTGGACGGGGGGTCGGAACCTCACCGGGAGGGTACGGTACACGGAGGACGCACATGACGGATGCAGCGCTGCTGGCGGATTTACTGCCGCCGGATCAATTTTGAGCATTGGCCTGGGAAGGTGGTCCCCCCGTGCGGGGGACATGCTTGCCGCCGACGTTGGGGTCCGATCCCCCCGCGTGGCTGGTCGCGTTGCCGGTGGCGGCGGCGCTCACCGGGGTGTGCGGACACCCGATCCAGCCCGAAGTGGCTGGTGTGATCTTGCCCGCTCCGGCCTATCCGGCGGCGGCAGTGGTGGCCGCCGCGATCAGCGCCGAACAGGTGACGGCCGCGACAGTAACGCCCGCGGGATCGATTGCCGTCGCGGTCGGCGCGGGCTACGACCGGGTGGCGTGCCAGCAGATTGTTCTGGCGGTGGCCAAGGTCTGGCACGGCCTCTGTGGCGTGCATACGCCACCGATCCACGCCTTAGAGAGCGCCTGTCCGCTACCGCCGCCCGTGGCGGCCTGGCCGTGGGCGTTAGACGCGGGGCTGCTGACCTGGCTGGCAGCGGCCCACGCCTGGGCCGCCGCCGGGCAGTGCCCCAGCCCCGCATTGCGGGCGGCGCTGCAGCACTGGCAAGCCGCGTTGCGTCCGGACGCAGACGGACGCCCGGGTGTTTCCGGTGGGAGCGGCGGCAAGGAGGTCGTGATCGATGTCCTGTGAAGAAAATCGCGTGCGCTATTTGACGGCGGTCTGTGGCGGCGGCTCGACGGGGCAGCGCGCCGCCGCCGAGTTGGAGCGCGGCTTCCAGCGGGCCCGGGGCGTCCCTGCGGACGCGCTGGAAGCCGCCGACAACGAGGCCAAGACGCGCTTGCTCTTTGCCCAGTTTGGGCGGTTTACTCCGCCGTTGCGGCCCCCCACCCATAGTGTCTCGGGGTTGCCTCGGCGCGATGCCCAGCGGGGGTACGCCCGGCTGTATGATCGGCTGGCTGCTCTGGCCGATCAGGGTAGTCTGGCCCGGTGTCCCGACTGTGGCCAGTTTGGGAGTGCGCCGGGCCATCCGACCTGTTCCAAAGGCGTGGGACAGGCGGTGTCCAGCGCCCCGCCGCCGGGGCAACCGCTGCGACACTATACGTATCGGAACAGTGACGTCGCCACCGAAATCACGGCCCTGCCGCCGGTCACGGCGGCGACGTTTGTCACGCACGCCTGTGCCGCGCAGCATCCGGAGACGGCGGCCCACGCGATCCGTCAGCTGTTGCGGCAGGGGGCGAAAGGGCCCGCTCGCCAGGTGGGGGAGCACTTGACCACGTTGGTGAGTGCCCGCCTGGCCGCGATCGCCCGGAGTCACTTTCCCCAACAGCCGGAGCAACAAGAAGAATTGACCCAAGAACTGGCGGTCCAGTTGTGGCAGGAGTTGATCGATCTCCGCCCAAGCCAGGAATTCATCACCTACAATTTTCCCTGTGTCATCAACCGCATCGGGGCCAGCCTGGCCGGACGGTTGCGGCGGCCCGGCCAGCACGAGCGCCAGTTTGCCCGCCACGAGACCGCAGACACGGCGTGGTCCGAAGAGGAGACGCTGCCCGCCCCGGAGTGGGTGCCCGAGGACGGGGTGGCGGCCCAAGAACTGTTAGCGGTGCTGGCGCCGCGCGAGCGGACGGTGGCCTACCTGTTGGCACAGGGCGTACCGGTCACCAGTCGCGATCCCGGGGCGGTGACGGTCGCGCGGGTGCTGGGCGTCACGGACCGATCCGTCCGCAATTACCGACAGAACGCAGCCCGCCAACTCCTGACGGCCGGACTGGTCCCCCCGGACTGGCTGCAGGCCCCCCGGGAACGCGCGGTGGGCGTAGGATCCTAGCGGGGCGGCGTGGGGCGCGAATCGGATCGGGTATCATAGAAACAGCACCGGTGGTAACTAGTGGGGCGGCGGCCATCCTCCTCATGAAAGGATCGACCAATGGACCTGAATACCCCGCCAGCGGCCGCTGAACGGTCGGCGATTTTAGAGGCAGTGTACCAGGCATGGGAGCAGGGAGACACCCTGGAGGCATGGGTGACTCGCTACCCGGCCGATGCGGAGGATCTGGCGGCGCTGGCCCTGAGTTGTGGGCGGGACGGATCCGTCCCGCCCGCCGTCTGCCGTGGCCCAGGCCGCGCAGGCCCTCACTGCCGCGCAGGATGTGGCGCTGGGTCCGCCTGCTGCGGCAGAGGCGATCTCGCCCCCGCCGCAGACACCCTTGGCGTAGGCGGGTCGAACCAGGCACGTTGGCGGGATGCCGCTATCTTGGTAGGCCCTGTTATCCGTATGCTCGTATACAGGAAGGGGGTGGTGCCGGTCTTCGGTGACTGATGGATTGATCCCGCAGGGTGGGGGAGGGCGCAACCGCCGACCCACCCTACGCGCGCCCCGCGGCCCCTCCTGTTCGGGCCTGGCGGGCCGCATGCTGGCCCACTGCGCTGATCAGTGGCTTCCTGCTCCTACTGAGATCGCGGGCGGTCCCCCGCCCGTAGCCGCGCCTCCTTCCCTGCGCGGCAAGCGACTTGGCTCCCTAGCTGTGTGCCATGCCCTGCCGAAATCCGGTAGGCGCCGCGCGCCCCGCGTGGATCCTCTGTTGGCGAGGATCGGGGAGTCCGTACCGATAGCACCAAAAAGGAAGGATTCACGTTATGCGACGCCGTACTCTCTTACTCAGTTTATGTGGGCTGCTGGTCCTGCTGGGTGTCCTGCAAGCCCTGCGACCGGGGGCTCCGCCCCAGCCGCCAGCAGAGGCGCTGCTGGCCTTTGAACCCAATGTCGGCCAGCTGGCCGCCCCCGTGCAGTATGTGGCCCATGTCCCCGGGGGAAGTGTCTTCTTCGCCGCGGATCAGGTGCTCTTTAGCGCCACCCCCGCGCGCCCGCTGACGCTCTCTGGGCGGGCCGTCACCGCGGCCCCGCCCCCTCCCGCGATTCTCCAACTGCAGTTTCTCGGGGCCGACGCGCACGGGCAACTGACGGCGGCCGTCCCGCAGCCGGGGCGGCTCAATTACTTGCGCGGCAGCGATCCGGCGCAGTGGCGGACGAATATGACCACCTACGGCAGCCTCAGCTATCCCGCGCTCTATCCGGGGATCCGTCTGGACTATACGGGATCGCGGACGACGAGCCGGCTCAAGAGCGTTTATACCGTCGCCGCCGGGGCGGATGCCCGCCAGATCCAGTGGCGCTATACCGGGGCGACGGTGCGGGTGGACCCCGCCGGCAACCTCCAGATCCAGGCTGGAGATCGCGCCCTGACCGAGCAGGCCCCAGTCGCCTGGCAACAGGTGGGCGATCAGCGGGTGCCGGTGGCGGTCGCGTATACTCTGGCCGCCGATGGCCGGATCGGTTTTACCCTGGGATCTTATGACCCGACGCAGCCGCTGACGATTGATCCGAGCCTGCTCTGGTCGACGTACCTGGGGGGGAATGGGGATGATATCGGCTACGGCATCGCGGCGGACAGTACGGGCAATACCTACGTCAGTGGCTACACCGACTCGACCAACTTCCCGACAGCGGCCCCCTACCAGCCCACCAACGCCGGCGATGATGATGCCTTCGTCACGAAATTCAATCCGACCGGGGGCAGCCTGATCTGGTCGACCTACCTGGGCGGCAGCGGCGCGGACGCCGCGCAACGGTTGAAGGTCGATGCGGCGGGCAATGTGACCGTCGTTGGGTATACGGCTTCGACCAACTTCCCCATCGTCGGGGGGGCCTACCAGCCGACCTACGGCGGGGGCGCGGACGATGTCTTCGTGACGAAGCTGGCTCCGAACGGGCAGAGCTTGCTCTTTTCGACCTACCTGGGGGGGAACGGCACCGACATCGCCCACGGGATCGTCCTCGATAGCCAGGGGCGCGTCGTGGTCGCGGGCGAGACCGACTCCGCGAATTTCCCGACACTGGCCGGGTATCAATTGGCCTATCAGGGGGGTTCTCGGGATGGGTTTGTCACCAAGTTCAACACGGCCGCCTCCGCCTTGGTGTGGTCCACCTATCTCGGCGGGAACGGGGAAGATCATGCGAATGCGATCGCGATCGATGCTCAGGATGCACTTTACCTAAGCGGCCAGACCAGTTCGCTCAATTACCCCACCGCCAACGCGTTTCAACCGACCCACGGCGGCAGTACCTACGACGGGGT
>JBBSAN010000320.1:0-7337 GCA_038252265.1 Chloroflexia bacterium | reverse complement strand
TTTTCATACCAACCCCCAACCCCTATCCTCCATAATAATAGGGCACGATCACGGCCAGCAGCGCCCAGGCAGCGAACACGGCCAGCAGCACCCCCCACACCCATAAGCCCAATCGGGATAGCGCGGCGCGGGCCACTCCCCGATACCCCGAACGCGCCAAAATCCAAAATCCAAAATCCAAAATCCCCCGCCCGCCGGTCAGGCCCAGCCAGAGGATCGGGATCAGCAGCACGAACAGGTAGCGGCCCTGCGGCGGGTCGCGCAGGCCGAACAGCGCCCACTGGGCCAGCGACTTGGCGACGCCCAACCCTACCGCCCCCACCAGCACAACGAGGCTCAAGACCAGCCATTCCCGCTCCAATCGCGACAGGCGCGGCCAGGCAAAGAGCAGCCCCAGCCCGGCCAGGACGGCCAGGATCGCCCAGAACGTATACCACGGCTCCGGCAACGGGATCGACAGCCAGCCGAACAGCCCAAGGAACGAGCGGGCCTGTACTATCAGGAACTCGCGGACGGCGGCGGGACCGTCGAACGGTAGCGGGTTGAGCAGGGCATCGGTAAGCTGGTCGGCGTCCAGGCCGGGTAGCGCGGACAACAGGCTACGCAAGGGCGCGGCCAGCGCCGTCGCCGCGACTTCCGCCGACGGGTTGCCCAGCCGGTTGCCGCCTGGCACCCCCACCGCGCTCGGCGCAAGGGCGGTCTCGGTCAGCGCCAGGTCGTCGGCCTCCAGCCCGGCATCCCCAACGAGGACCACGGTAGCATAGAGGCTGCCCAGCGGGGCCGTCCCGGTCAGGGTGACGGGGGTCCAGGCGGCAGCGCCGGGCAGCGCCAGGGTGCGGCTGCTCACGGTGCGGCTGTCCACCTGGAGCGCCAGTTGCGCCGCGCCGGGCTGGGCCGTGCGGACCCAGGCCGTGGCCGCCAGTTGCAACGGCGGGTGGCCGGGGGGCAGGTCCACCCGCTGTGCCACCGGCCTTTCGGCGGGCGGAGCCAGAACCCAGCCGCCCTCATGCGCGTCGGCCACGGCGCGGCGGTCGGCATGGACGGCCACCCCATAGGCCCAACCTGCCGCCGTATGCTGCCGGTCCAGGCCCAGACTCGCCAGCCCGAACAGCAGCCCAATCCCGACCAGTGTCACCAGTCCGGCACCGATCCAGGCCCGCCGACCCAACCGATCCTGCACCCCCCGCCAGGCGATCAGCCCCGCCGCGCCGATGAACACTCCGACGGCCACGACCGCTGTGGACTTGGTCAGCAGGCCCGCCAGGGCCAGCACCCCGGTCAGCGCCCCCCAGGCCAGCCGGGACCGCGCCGATCCGTCCGCCCGCAGCCACCCTGCCGCCGCCGCCAGGGTGCCCGCCACGGCGACCCCGGCCAGCACGTCATTGTTGGCGACAGTATGGATAAAGACCGGCATGGGCCACAGAGCCAACCCCAGCGGCAACGCTACCCGCAGCACTGCTCTCGGTCGCCCCGGCGTGAGCGCCGCTGCCGCCAGCCCGCCCAGCGCCACCACGATCACCTGCCCCAGGAGCGATCCCAGCCGCAGCAGGTAAAGGCCCACATCGGGATCAAGCCGGGCCGGGTCGCCACCCCCTGCCGCCCGTAGCACCAACGCCCCTAGCCGGTAATAAAGCGACGGCTGGCGCTCCTGCACATACAGGCTGGAGCCGCCGAACGCTGGGCGGTCAATAAAGTGCGCCGCCGGGCCGCCTTTCTCGTCATACCAGGCCACCGTGCGGGTGAAGCTATGCCGGTCCATCGCCGCCAGGAGCGCCGGTTCCAGGTCGGGGGCCGTCGCCGGGTCGGGGACCGCTCCCCCGGCCAGGATCGTGCCCACCGGTTGCCGCGCCCACAGCGCCGCCGTGGCGTAATGCTGCGGTTCGTCCGGTCCCTGCCACGGCGGCACGATCCACAGCCAGAGCCAGGCGTGGGCGACGGCAATCAGAAGAAGTGCGGAGTGGGCGAAACGTGATGCGTGATGCGTGATACGTGATGCGTGATACGTGATGCGTGATGCGGTTGGCTCGCTGCTCGTTCCTGATCCCTGACCCCTGACCCCTGACCCTTGACCCCTCACCGCTAACCCCCAACCCCCAACCAGCAGGAGTAGGGCGGCCAGGGGCAGCGTCCAGGCCGGGCGGGTGGGCAGGCGGGCGGCTATAGTGCCCAGGGTGCGGAGCCAGGGTTCCCAGAACGGCGGCTGGTAGCGGAGGGCAAAAGCGAGGTCGCCGGGCTGGGGTTGGCCGTCAAGCACCGTCTGGCCGGAGTCGTAGGGGTCGCCGGGACCGGTGGTCGAGTAGACGGTGGGGGCCGCGCCGAGCGCCCCCTGTGGCGCTTCGAAATCCACATAGAGTGGTGTCCCGGCGGGCACGGTGAGCGGCGGAAAGGCGAAGGTGATCCAGTCGTTATTGGGCAGGGTCGCAGCGGGCAGGCGGACGGTCACCAGGTCGGTGGTCGCGTGAGCATCGGCGCGGACATGCAGCACCACCTCGCCGGTCAGCCCATGCAGGTAGGTCGCGGTGTAGAGGTCGATCCCGCTCAGGCCGGAATAGCGGGCGATGAACGTCTGCCCGACATGCCGCCCGGCGACGATCTCCCCGACCACACCGGTGCGGTCGGGATACTGGCGGGTGGTCAGCGCCGCCTGCCCGGCCAGCAATGCGGCCCCCAGGCCCAGCAGCAGCCCCAGCCAGCCCAACACCCGCCCGCCAGGGAAGCGGCGCGGCACCGGCGCGGTCAGAGGAGCAGAAGCGTGCGTCATCAGCAATCTAGTCGGCAGCAGGTTACGTTCTCTTCTTCAGTAGTATAGGCGATCTGTCAAACGGGTGGTCAGTGGTCAGTGGTCAGAAGTTAGAAATTAGAAGTCAGAAATCAGTTTCTCGTAGTCTGGCGAGATCCAGCAGTAACCTGATCAGCCCTGAAGCCGGTCTCCTGATCCCTGATCTCTAACTTCTGATTTCTGACTTCTAATTTCTGTTTTCTTCGTCCTGACCCCTCATGGTATAATGGAGCATATGGCAACTGTTTCGAATCCCCAGCCGGTGGCCGGACGGCGGCTCCCGATCCAGCCGGTGCAGGCGGGGCTGCTGGCCTTCATCGTCGGGCTGGCGATCTTCGGCCCCGGCACGCTGCAATATAAGATGGACGTGCTCGGCTTCGGGGTCTGCCACCAACTGCTGTCGCACTCGTTCATCATCGGTGGGCACGCCCTGCCGGTGTGCGCCCGCTGCACCGGGATCTACCTGGGGGCGGTGGTCGGCATGGGGCTGCTGCTCTGGCTGCGCCCGCGTGCCCAGGGGTTGCCCTCGTCGGCCATGATGAGCGTGTTGGTCTTGATGTTCCTCACGATGGCTGCCGACGGGCTGAATTCGACGTTCCAAGCGCTGCCGGGCGGCCAGGGCCTGTGGGACACGACTAACACCCTGCGGCTCATCACCGGCACCCTGGCCGGGACCGCGATCTCCTTCTTCCTCTACCCGATGTTCAACTCCGCCTTCTGGCGGAGCGACCTGCTCAGCGACGAACCGTCGCTCGACCGGCCTTTCGAGTTGTTTGGCTACGGCGCGGCGCTGGCGGTGCTGGTCGGGCTGA
Organism: Chloroflexia bacterium; assembly: GCA_038252265.1. Taxonomy (GTDB): domain Bacteria; phylum Chloroflexota; class Chloroflexia; order QHBQ01; family JAICKM01; genus JBBSAN01. The sequence continues at coordinate 3,746 of JBBSAN010000320.1, read as the reverse complement.
CCCTGTCGGCGGACGGCGATGCCGGGGCGGATGCCGTCTACTGGATCATCTCGCTGGCGAGCATGACCGGCCTGCTCCTGCTGCTCACGCTGGCAAACACCATGATCGTCACCCTCGTCACCCGCCGCGAGGGCCAGATCGCCTCCTGGCAGGCCGCCGTCACCCCCCTGCTGATCGCCTTCACCCTGGCGCTGGTCGAACTGCTGCTCCTCTCCGCCGGGCGCGGCGAACTCTCGCTGATCGTCGGCATCGGCAACCTCCCCCCCGGTATGCCCACCATTCCCGGCGTTCGGTAGGGACGAGTGCTGAGTGCTGAGTGCTGAGTGCTGAGTGTTAGAATTCTCGCCCCTTCTGCAACCATCACGCATCACGCATCACGCATCACATTTCACGCATCCCTCATCCCTCATCGCTCATTGCTCATTGCTCGTCCCTCATTGCTCATTGCTCCGTGTGCTATAATGCAGGCGCGGCTGCAACCCCAGGGGCGCGGCCAGCGTAGAAATGGGTAAGCGAGGGTATAAAAAATGCGTACACCCACACAAACCGGGATCATCACCGGAGCCGGAGCCGGGGTGCTGGCGGCGGTTATTTACGGGCTGATGCAGACCCCGGAGTTGAACGGGCTGCTGATCCTGCTGGAAATCCTCATCGCCACCGGCGCAGGCGTGGTCGCCGCGATGCTCCATGTTTATAATCCGGCCATCGGCGCAACAGCTCCGGTAGCTGCCCCGGCAGCCGCTCCGCTAGGCGCACCGGCCTTGCCAACCGCGCCCCGCACGCCGCCGAGTGCGCGCAGCCAGCGATTGCGGGCGGCGGCCACGGCGGGCGGGCTGGCCGGGCTGGGCTGGGGCCTGGCCGGGATGGCGAAAATTACTGTGCAGATCACCGACCAGTCCTTCACCACCCAACTCGACTCGATGCTGGCCCAGTACGGCAACAGCGTCCCGGCGGGGTCCAGCGGCACGATCCTGGGGGTCGGCCTCTTATGTGCGGGCTGCTTTGCCATCATCCTGTTCCCGGCGGTCGGGGCAGGGTTGGGCGCAATCGGGGGCTACATTCTGACGGCGGTGCGCCCGGCGGCCACCCGCCCACAATAGGGGACCGCGTATGGATGCTGTGACGCAAATTCTGGCCGGGTTTGGGCTGGCCGGGGCGGCGGGGCTGAACGCCTGGCTGCCGCTGTTAATCGTCGGCCTGGCCGCCCGCTTCACCAACCTGATCACCCTGCACGAGCCATACAGCCTGCTGAGCAACCCCTGGGTGCTGCTGATTTTGGCGATCTTTCTCGGCGTGGAAATCTTCGCGGACAAGATCCCGGCGATTGACACAATCAATGACGTGATCCACACCCTGATCCGGCCCACGGCGGGCGCGATCCTGTTCGCCGCCAACGCCAACGCGGTCAGCGACATGAACCCGGCGCTGGCGATGGTGCTGGGGCTGCTGGCGGCGGGCAGCGTCCATGTGGTGAAAGCCAGCACGCGCCCGGCGATCACCGCCACCACCGGCGGGCTGCTCAACCCCCTGGTCAGCATCATCGAAGACATGGTGGCGGCGGTGGTGACGATCCTGGCCCTGATTGCCCCGATCCTGTCGATCATTGTCTTTGCCCTGTTCGTCTTTGGCATGTGGCGCTTGCTGCGCACCTTCCGCTGCCGCCTCGCCGCCCGCGCTGGCCCCTAGCGAGTGCGGAGTGCGGAGTGCGGAGTGCGGAATAGGGTCTGGTGGAGACGCGGCGGGATTGTGGCGCTGCTGGTGTTCGGCAGCTTGCTAGGGCTGATCGGGTGCGGCGATGAGAGCCAAGCATCCGACGACAGCCAGATTCCCGCGCTTGTGTCCAATACGCCCCGACCCGCCCCAACGCGCATCCCCACCCCAACCGGCGCACCGCTCCCCGCTCCCGATAGCCCGCAAAGCGTCCCCGCTCCACCCGGCAACAGCCTGCCCGATTGGAGCTTCATCGCCACGGCGGACACCTGGAAGGACAACCCGATCTTCCGGCGTATCCTCAGCGATGCCGTGGCGGATGGGGCCGATCTGGTGACGGTAGGCGGCGACATCACGCCGCAAGGGTTGCCGGAGCAGTTTGACGACTTTTTGCGCGTGGTCAACGGCTATGCCGTGCCGGTCTACCCCGCGCCGGGCAACCACGATATCCTGGTCAGCCCGGCGACCTTCGCCCAATATTTCCCGCTGCACCAGGGGTTCGACCACAAGAACGCCCACTTTACCCTGGTCGACAGCAGCCGCGAAACGCTGGACACCGACGACCTCGCCTGGATCGAAAGCGACCTCCAGGGCACGAGCCAGCCGCTCAAGTTCGTGGTCATGCACGTCCCGCCATTCATGCCCTTCCCGGTGCCCGCCGACAAAGAGATGCAAGACGGGGGCGCGGCCTTCGTGGCCCTGATGGAGAAGTACCACGTCACGATGGTCTTCGCCGGGCACCTTCAGGCCTACCAGCGGATGGAACATAACAGTATCCCCTATATCATCACTGGCGGCGGCGGTTCGCCCCCCGCCGTGCCGCGCATCCTGGGCGGGCGCTATCATTATGTCCGGGTGGAGATCCGGGGCAACACCGCACAGGACAGCGTGGTCTGGCTGGACGATGTGGCGACCCCTTCTCCCTGATCCACGAATGCACACGAATAGACACGAATTATTCGTGATCATTTGTGTCTATTCGTGGATCAGGTCTATTGACGGTTGCATGGCATAGGGCGGGTGTGTTAAGATCGGGCGAGAGGAGAACAGATGGCAACCACGGTCGTGACCCCCGATCCGGCGACGCAAGGCCCGGCCCTGTTGCGGCTGCGGCCTCGTGACGTGCCGGGGCTGTTCGATCAGGCGGTGTGGCTCTACCGGCGCAACTTCCGCGTCTTTCTCGGCATCGCCGCGCTGATCTACCTGCCGGTGACGGTGTTAATCAGCCTCGCCACCACCTGGCTGCTCGACCCCACCGATCTAGTAAACAGCCTGACCGAGCGCGGCGGCGGGGCGGGGGCACAGCAGGCGACGGTCACGGCGCTGAGCGACTTCTTCAGCCGGATCAGCCTGGTCTCGATCATCAGTATCGGCAGCAGCGTCTTGCTGGCGGTGGCCGAGGGTGCCCTGGCGCGGGCCATTGCCGACCGCTACCTGGGCCGCCCGGTGACGGTGCGGGGCACCTACCGGGCCATCCGCCCGCATATTGTCTGGCTGGTCGTCTTTGTCTTTGTGCAGAGCGTCGCCGCCTACCTGCTCATCCTGCCGCCGCTGGGCATCTATGTCTATATCGCCCTCAGCTTTGTGCCCCAGGTGATCGTGCTGGAAAATGCGAATGTCGTCACCGCGATCCAGCGCAGTTGGCGGTTGGTGCAGAACCAGTGGTGGCGCACGTTATGGATGAACGTGCTGGTGCTGCTCATCTCCGCAATCATCGTGCTGCCGGCACTGGTCGCCGGGCAGGTGCTCACCTTCACCGGGCAGCCGTTTGCAATCTCCAACTTCGCCACCCAGTTTTTCACCCAGGGGTTGGCCCTGGTCTATCTCCCCGCCCGGCTGGCGGCGATCACGCTGATGTATTACGACCTGCGCATCCGCAAAGAGGGCTACGATCTGGAAGTGGCCGTGGCCGAGCGCCGGGCTACACTGCCCCCGCCGATACCCGCCGCTCCGGCGACGAATGGGGCGGAGGCGTTACCCTCACCCCTGTCCCCTCTCCCTGAGAGGGAGAGGGGGACTGTAGCCCCAGCACCGGA
>JBBSAN010000319.1:0-7354 GCA_038252265.1 Chloroflexia bacterium | reverse complement strand
TTCGCAAGCAGTTGCGCGAAACTTTACATACCATCCCCCCTGCGGAATTTGAGGAACTGATCGCTGAATTGCTGGTTGCTATCGGGTTCGAGGATGTCGAGGTCACGTCCTACAGCAAAGATGGGGGAATTGATGTGCGTGGTACGCTGGTGATCGCCGGGGTGATCCGCATCCACACGGCGGTCCAAGCCAAACGCTGGAAGCATAATGTGCAGAGTGATGTGGTCCAACAGGTGCGGGGCAGCCTGAGCAGTCACGAGCGTGGCCTGATTATCACGACCAGCGATTTCAGCCTTGGTGCCTATGAGGAAGCCGCCCATTCCTCTAAGGCACCCGTGGCGCTGATGAACGGTGAACAATTGGTAGCTCTGCTAGTTGAGCATGGGATTCGTGTGCATCGGGAACCCTACTACTTGCTAGAGATGGGAGACCCCCCCGGATGAGTAGCATACCGGACGATCGTTCGCCAGCCAATCGATCTGTTGCTGCGGTGGATAGAGGTCAATTAGGGAGTCAGCAGGTCCCATGATCGCCCGGCCCACGCTGCTGTACCACATCACGCCTGTGCAGAACCTGGCCTCCATCGCCGCCGCCGGCGGGTTGCGGGCGCACAACGTGCTGCACCAGGAGCAGACCGCGTACACCAGCATCGCCCATCAGACCATCCAGGATCGCCGGGCCACGACGCGGGTACCCTGCGGCCCCGGCGGCACGCTGCACGATTACGTCCCGTTCTATTTCGCCGAGCGCTCCCCGATGCTCTACACCCTCTATCGCGGTAACGTCGAAGGCCACGCCGGGGGCCAGGAGCCGATTGTTCACCTCGTCACCACTGTGGAGGCTGTGCAGGCGGCAGCCCGCCGCTTTGTGTTCACCGACGGTCATGCGATCATGGCCTTCACCGCCTTCCACACAGACCTTGCTCAATTGGATATAATAGATTGGGAAGTGATGCAGGCGCAGTATTGGGCCGACACCGCCGAGGACCCCGATCGCAAGCGCCGCCGTCAGGCCGAGTTCCTGATCTATGAAACCTGCCCCTGGTCGCTCATCCAGGAGATCGGGGTGATCAGCCGCCCGGTCCAGGCCGAGGTGGAGCACGCGTTGCGTAGTGTGGCCCACCGGCCCGCCGTCACCATCCACCGCGATTGGTACTACTAGAGAGGCCGAGACGATGACCGAATCCCAACGGGGGAACCTGCTGGAGGCCGATGTTGAGGCATTGGTCAACACCGTCAATTGTGTCGGGATCATGGGGAAGGGGATTGCGTTGCAGTTCAAGCAAGCCTTCCCCGACAACTTCCGGGAGTACGCGCGCGCCTGCCGGGCGGGTCAGGTCCACCTGGGGCAGATGCTGGTGGTGCCAACCGGGGGGCTGACCAATCCTCGCTATATCATCAACTTCCCCACCAAACGCCACTGGAAGGGCAAGTCGCACCTGGCCGACATCGAGTCGGGCCTGGCCGCCCTGGTGGCCGAGGTCCGGCGGCTGGATATTCACTCCATCGCCGTGCCGCCACTGGGCTGTGGGAACGGGGGGTTGGACTGGGCCGACGTGCGCCCCCTGATCGTGGCCGCCTTTGCCGACCTGCCCGATGTGCGCGTGCTGATCTATGAGCCGGAGGGCGCGCCCGCTGCCGAGGCCATGCCGGTCGCCACCAAACGGCCCCACCTGACCCGCGCCCGGGCGCTGCTCATCCGGCTGATGGAGTTGTACCGCATCCCCGGCTACCGCCTGAGCCTGCTGGAAATCCAGAAGCTGGCCTATTTCCTCCAGGCCGCAGGCGAACCGCTCAAGCTGAACTATACCCCCAACAAATACGGCCCCTACGCGGAAAACCTCAACTTTGTCTTGCAGACGCTCGAAGGCCACTACATCCGGGGCTACGGCGACCGCACCAGCGAGGCCGAGGTATATCTGTTGCCGGACGCAGTGGACGAAGCCCGCGCGGTGCTGGCCGCAGCGCCCGATGCCGCCGCCCGGCTGGCGCAGGTGAGCCGCCTCATCGAGGGCTTCGAGACGCCCTACGGCATGGAGTTGCTGGCGACGGTCCACTGGGTGGGCCAGGAAGACCCCCAGGCGGCGACCGATGTCGCTACTGCCATCGCCCGCGTGCAGGACTGGAACCCCCGCAAGCGCCTGGTGTTCCAGCCGCACCACATCCAGACCACCTGGCAGCGGTTGCAGGACGAGCACTGGCTGACGGCGACGCCGTGACGCCCAACGAACAGACCAGCGTTGAGCTACCCCTTATCGCCCAACTTCAGGGCCTGAACTGGGAGTATCTGGCGGGCGACCCCGACGTGCCGGATTTCACCGAGCGGCAGAGCTTCCGCGAGGTCTTGCTGACCGGACGCCTGCGCGCCGCGCTCCGCCGGATCAACCTGGACGAGTCTGGCGCGCCCTGGCTGGACGACAGCCGGATCACCGCCGCCGTCAGCACCCTGGAGCGCCTGGGCACGGCCAAGCTGATGGAAGCCAACACCCGCGCCACCGAGACGCTGCTGCGCGGCACCACCGTCGAGGGCGACCCCACCCAGCGCCGCAACCGCGAGCAAACCGTCCGCTTCATCGATTTCGAGCATCCCGAGCGCAACGAGTTCCTGGTCGTCAACCAGTTCCGCGTGGACGTGCCGGGCAGCCCGCACTACATCATTCCCGACGTGGTCTTGTTCGTCAACGGCATCCCCCTGGTCGTCATCGAATGCAAGAGTCCCGCCGCCACCAACCCGATGGCCGAAGGCATCACCCAACTCTTGCGCTACTCCAACCAGCGCGAAGGCAGCACCACGGACGAAGGGGCGGAGCGGCTCTTTCATTATAATCAGTTCCTCGTCTCGACCTTCTTCTATGAGGCCCGCGTCGGCACCATCAGCGCGTCCTACGAGCATTATCTGGAGTGGAAAGATACCAGCCCGGTGCCGATGGCCCAGGTTGCGGCGGACCTGGGGGTCGAACGCCCCAGCAGCCAGCAAATGCTGGTCGCCGGGATGCTGCGCCCCGCCCACTTGCTCGACCTCGTCCAGAACTTCACCCTCTTCCAGACCTCCGGCGGCAAGCTGATCAAGATCGTCGCCCGCTATCAGCAGTTCCGCGCTGTGCAGGAGGCGATCCGACGGCTCCGCACTGGTCAGACGCGGGCGCAGCACGGCACCCAGGACGGGCGCGGCGGCATCATCTGGCACACCCAGGGTTCCGGCAAGAGCCTGACCATGGTCTTCCTGGTGCGTAAGCTCCGCACGCTGCCCGAGCTACGCCGCTTCAAGGTCGTAGTCGTCACCGATCGGATCGACCTGGAGAAGCAACTCAGCGCCACCGCCGCCCTGACCGGCGAAACCCCGCGCCGCGCCCGCGATACCGAGCGGCTCAAGGCTATATTACGTGAGGAAGGGCCAGATCTGGTCTTCGCCATGATCCAGAAATACCAGGAGCGGGATGACGACACGCCCATCCTCACCTTGCCCGTCGTCGCGGATGCTCCCTTGCCGCTGCAAAAGGTTGCCGAACCACCGGGCACCTACACGCCCGACCCTGACGCCGATCTGTTCCCCGTACTCAACGAGGACGACGCGATCCTGGTGCTGGTGGATGAAGCCCACCGCTCGCAGGCCAACACCCTCCACGCGAATCTTTTGCGCGCACTGCCCAATTGTGCCCGCATCGGCTTCACCGGCACCCCGATCCTCATGGGCGACCGCAAGCGCACCGAGGAGATCTTTGGCCCCTTCATCGACCGCTACACCATCCAGCAATCCGAGCAGGACGGCGCGACCGTGCCGATCCTCTACGAAGGCCGCACCGCCGAAGGGGTCATCGCCGACGGGCGCAGCCTCGATCAGCTCTTCGAGGATATGTTCCAGGACCGCACCGCCGAGGAACTGGAGGCCATCAAGCGCAAATACGCTACGTTGGGCAACGTCCTGGAAGCACCCAAACTGATCGCCGCCAAAGCCGCGGATATCCTCCGGCACTACGTCGGCGCGGTGCTGCCCAACGGCTTGAAAGCCCAGCTCGTCGCCAGCAGCCGGTTGGCGGCGGTTCGCTACCAGGCCGCGCTACTGACCGCCCAGCAAGCCTTGATCGCCCAATTAGAAGCACTCGATCCGGCCCTGCTGGCCCTAGATCCTGCTGCCCTGCTCCAGCAAGACCCCGACACCCGCTTCCTGGTGCAAGCCCACGCGCACCTGACGACCATCCGGCGGCTGGAGTTTGCCACCGCCATCTCCGGTAGTCACAACGATGACGCCAATTGGCGGAAGTGGAGTGACCCGGCGCTGCGCGATGCCGCCATCGAGCGCTTCAAAAAGCCGCTGGTCGCTGAGGATTCTTCCCGCCAGGATGGATTGGCCTTCCTCTGTGTGAAGAACATGCTGCTGACCGGATTCGACGCGCCGGTGGAGCAAGTCCTCTACCTCGACCGCTTCATGCAGGGCCACGAATTACTCCAGGCTATCGCGCGGGTGAACCGTACCAATGCCAACAAGGCCTGCGGCCTGGTCGTCGATTATTTCGGCGTGGGCCGCCACCTGAAAGAAGCCCTGGCCGCCTACAGTGCCGAGGACGTACAAGGCGCACTGATCAACCTCCTCGACGAGATCCCGGTGCTGGCCGATCGGCACCGCCGGGTCCTGGCGGTCTTCCAGGACCACGGGATCGCTGTAGCGGACACGGATGCGTGCATCGATCTGCTGCATGATGTACGGATTCGAGCCGAATTTATCGTGAAGCTGAAGCACTTCCTGAGCAGCCTGGATATTGTGCTGCCGCGCCCGGAGGCGCTGCCCTATGTGCGCGATGCCCAACTGCTCGGGTTCATCAACAAAGCCGCCGCTAATCTCTACCGCGATTCGGAACTCAATATTGCGGGGGCGGGGAGTAAGGTCCGGCAATTAATCGATCAGCATATCGAAGCTCAAGGGGTCGATCCCAAAGTGCCCCCCATCTCGATTCTGGATGCCGGATTTGCCCAGGCTGTGAACGCCCATACCTCGAACCGGACCAAGGCCTCGGAAATGGAGCACGCGGCCCGGCATCATATCAGCGTCCATTACCAGGAGGATCCCGCGTACTACAAGAAGCTCAGCCAACGCCTCGAAGAGATCTTGCAGCGCTTTGAGTACAATTGGGTCGAGTTAGTCGCCGCCTTGCAGCTGTTTACCGGCGAAATCCGCGAAGGCCGCCCCGCCGATCAGACCGGGCTGGACCCATACACCCAGGCCCCATTTCTCAACCTGCTGGTCGAGGAGATCGGAGTGGGAAGTGATCCGTCTACCGACCAGTTGCCCAGGCTAGCGGGTCTGACGGTGGAACTGGTCGAGCATATTCGTCAGGAAATTCGCGCGGTCGATTTCTGGCGCAACATCGTTGCCCAGAATGCGCTGCGGGGCTGGATCGGACAATTTCTCGATGATCAGGATCTGATCCCCTTCCGGCGGCAACAAGCGGTCGCCGACCGCCTCATCGAACTCGCCCGGACCCACCATGAGCGGCTAACGACATGAGTGAATCACTGACCATCGGGGATCTGTCGTTCGCCCTGCGGTGGAGCCCTCACCGGAAGACCGTCGGAGTGACGGTGGAGCGGGACGGCACGCTGGTGCTGACCGCCCCAACCGACTGTCCGGCGGCCGTGATTGAGCAGGTTGCTCAGCGCAAGCAGCTCTGGGTCTACAAGAAACTGGCCGAGCGAGAGACACAGGTGCAGCCGGGGACGGCGAAGGAGTTTGTTAGCGGGGCCGGATTCTATTATCTAGGACGCAGCTACCGGCTCTTATTGGTTGAACCGGCCCCGATCGTCCCGGCCTTGCGGCTCTATCAGGGTCGGTTTATGCTTCGTCGCGACGAACAGCAGCAAGGACAGGCCCATTTCATCGCGTGGTACACGCAGCACAGCCAGCCCTGGCTCCAAGAGCGGGTTGACCGCCTAGCTACGCGAATCGAGGTGTCGCCACAACGGGTGCACATCCAAGATCTCGGCTTCCGCTGGGGTGCCTGCACCTCCGCCGGAACAATCTACTTCCATTGGCGGGCGATCCTCTTACCCCTGCCAATTATTGAGTACCTCATCGCTCACGAACTGGTCCACTTACGCGAACCGCATCATGGCAGCGCCTTCTGGCAGTGTCTCAAAAGGTCTGTTCCTGATTATGTTGACCGCAAACGATGGCTGGCTGAACATGGCGGGCGATTCTATTAACAGAGCAAGGCAGGGTGTTCAATAGTTTTGTGCAAACCTTTTGGCCGGGTTGGTAGGAGCGCCACAGCAAGTACCCTTCTACGGCATGGCAGCTATAGGCAAGAAGGTAGGAAAAGACACTTTGTCGCAGGCGTGTGGGATCGCCAGGTACTTGGTCGGCTAGTGACTTAGATATTTTAACCGTGTGTATCACCTTTCGTGGGAACTCCATTCGGCGCTAGCTCTCCCCCAAATCTACAAGGAACAGTATAATTACGAGTGGTATAATCTCCGATGGTATGTCAAAGCAGTGCCAAACACCAATATGACCATCTCCGGGGCCATGACAGGATGTCGAGCAGCTCTTGTGCCTTGTACACCTGTTCCTAATCCCGTGCGTCTACAACCACGCTTCAGCCAAGCGTGTCATCCCCTAACAGTATGTATCCCGCAATGGACTCCTTATAATTGTCTTTCGCCTTCCTCGTGCCCCGACTTACCCCCAAGTGTGGGTTGGCAGGCACTAGGCGATATGCTCAGCTCACCGAACGGCCCCGACGGCACTCCAGCTCCTTCCCTGCCGCCGCAGGGGAGCCTTGACCTCGAACCAACTGACATAATTTATCAGCCTTGATTTTCCGACCAGACATTCATTCCGTCTACAGCTTCGCCTCTCTACACAAGAAGGGATTAGTCTGATGAAGCATCTCTCGATCCGTGAGAACCGCGATCCGTTGGTACCGGCGCAACTTGTCGGTGTACTCTTGCTCTCGGTCTTACTGGTTGGCTGTGGTCGTGCAGCGTCAGCGACCACCGTTGAGCCGACACCGCCGCCTGTAGCCCTCCTTACCCCGTCACCACCCCCTCCATCGCCGGTTAGGCCCGATAGGGGAGCAACTAAGATAGCGGAGGTGGCGACCGAGATGGCGGCGCAAGCTATTGCCGGCGCACATTATACACCCGTAGTACCCCTCACCCCCGAGGTTATGCCGACATCAATCCCTGCCTTAACCCCGATCCTGGGCTTCCCTGAGGAGTGCGGCGATGCCAGCCGGGTCTTCGATACTGGGGGATGCTATAGTATTTCAGATAAAGATCTAGAGAACGGATGACAAATGAACGAGGATGCCGTATCCTGGGGAGAATCTTAACCCACCGCAGGAGGCATCCTATGACGC
>JBBSAN010000318.1:0-7384 GCA_038252265.1 Chloroflexia bacterium | reverse complement strand
TTTGCAAAGGAGCATGGGGATGGCAACGACGGCAGCACCGCCCGATCTGAGCGGATTGAAGGGGCGGCACTTTTTAAGTACGACGGAGTTTAGCCAGGAAGAATTTGTGGCGCTGGTCGAGCGGGCACTGGCGCTGAAGCAGGGGCAGTGGCGACCAAGCCTGGCGGGGGCGGTGCTGGGCATGGTCTTCTTCAACCCCTCGCTGCGGACCAAAGCGTCGCTGGCCTCGGGGGTGGCGCAGTTGGGCGGGATCAGCATCGAACTCAGCCCCGGCCAGAACACCTACGCTTTCGAGTTCCGTGACGGCGTGGTGATGGACGGCGCGACCCAGGAGCATATCCGCGAAGCCGCGCCGGTGCTGGGCCGCTATTGCCACATCCTCGGCGTGCGGGCCAGCGAGCTGATCACCCGCGACGCGACCACCGCCGCCACCGGGGCCTGGGACACCGCCCGGCAGGATACGGTCGTCCGCTCGTTCGCCCGGTTCGCGGGCGTGCCGGTGATCAATCTGGAGTCGAACATGTACCACCCCTGCCAGGGCCTGGGCGACGCGCTGACCCTGAAGGAGCGCTTCGGGCAGACGCAGGGGCGCAAGTACGTGCTCAGTTGGGCCTATCACCCGAAGGCGCTGCCGGTCGCCACCCCGCACTCGCAATTCATGGCCGCGGTGGACCTGGGGATGGACGTGACCCTGGCCTACCCCGAAGGCTGGGATCTGGACCCCGAAGTAATGGCGACGGCCCAGGCGCGGGCGGCCCAGGCGGGCGGCTCGCTCAACATCAGCCACGATCAGGACTCCGCCGCCGAAGGGGCCGATATTATTTGCGCCAAAAGCTGGGGGGCGCTGGCCCACTATGGCGACTGGGGGCCAGAACTGGCTCAGCGGGCGGGCCTGAAAGATTGGATTGTGGACGAGGACCTGATGAGCAAGACCAACCACGGGGCGTTCATGCACTGCCTGCCCGTGCGCCGCAACGTCGAAGTGACCGACGGCGTGCTGGACAGCGCCTGGAGCATCGCCATTGACGAGGCCGAGAACCGGATGCACGCGCAGAACGCGCTGATCGCGGCGCTGCTGGGGCGGGAGTAGGGACGAGGTTTGAGGTTTGAGGTTTAAAGTACAAGGTACGAGGTACGAGGTACGAGGTACGAGGTTTGAGGTTTAAAGTACAAGGTACGAGGTACGAGGTTTGAGCCACTCGTCACGAGCCACTCGTCACGAGCCACGAACCACGAACCACGAGCCACGAGCCACGAGCCACGACGTATTAAGGGACGAATGATGACGCAGACGAGGTTAGAAACCGCATCTTATATTGTCAGCCCCCGGCAGGTGGAGTTGGATACAGCCATGCTGCCTTATGATGTGTGGGGCACGCAGGCGCACACGCTGATGCTGCGGGCGACGGGCATCCTGCCTCCCGGCGATGCGGCGCTGGTGTGCCGGGCGCTGCTCGACATCTCCGATCTGGTGTCGCAGGGCGATTTCACGATTGACCCCACGCGGGGGGCGCAACTCAGCCTGGAGGCGGGCATCCTGGCGCGGGCCGGACAGGCGGCGGGCAGCCGGGTCCACACCGCCCGCAGCCGCAACGATCAGGTGATGGTCACCGAACTGCTCTACCTGCGTGACCGCGTGCTGGCGCTGCACGAGCGGGCGCTGGGGGTGATCGATGCGCTGCTGGCCCTGGCTGCCGAGAATGTCGGCACGATCATGCCGGGCTACACCCATATGCAACCGGCCAAGCCGACCACGCTGGGACAGTGGGCGCTGGCCCACGCCGACGGGCTGCGCCGGGGCCTCACCCTGCTGGAGCAGGCGTGGGACACCTACGACGCCTGCCCGCTGGGCGCGGTCGAAAGCTACGGCACAAGCTGGCCGATTGACCGCGCCTTCACCGCCGATCTGCTCGGCTTCGCCGGGGTCTGGGAGGTGCCGCAGGACGCGATCGGGGCGCGGGGGCTGGCACAGTTGGCCTACCTTGACGCCTGCAAGCTGCTCACCCTGAGCATCGGCAAGCTGGCGCAAGACCTCTTGCTCTTTACCACCTGGGAGTATGGCTACATGGAGTTGGGCAGCGCGGTGGCCCAGCGGCTCCACCCGATCACCGGCTCGTCGGTCATGGCGCAGAAGAAGAACCCCGATGCGCTGGAACTGCTGCGGGCCACCGCGCCCGAAGTGGCCGGGGTGGCCGGGCTGGTGGCGAACCTGTTGAGCAACCTGCCGATGGGCTACAACCGCGACAGCCGGGAAGTGAAGGAGTGGGTGACGCTCGGCTTCGATAAGACGGAGGCGGCGCTAACCACGCTGGGGACGGTGTTGACCACGCTCGAACCCAATACGGCGCGGATGGCGGAGGCCGCCGTTGCGAACTACTCGGCCACGACCGATCTGGCCGACGCTTTGGCCCAACAAACCGGTGTCGGCTACCGGCAAATGTACACCATTATCGGGGGGCTGGTCGATCGCGCAATAGGCGAAAACCGGCCCCTCACCACGTTAACCGCCGCCGAGATTATGGCCGCCGCCGAGGAGCGCCACCTGCCCATCACCGTCACTGATGACGAGGTCCGGGCTGCGCTCGACCCGCAGGCTGCCGTGGCCCGGCGCACGCACATCGGGGGCGCGGCCCCCGCCGAAATGGCCCGCCTGCTGGCGGCGCGGGCCACCCACCAGACCACCGCGCGCACCTGGGCGGCCACCCGGCACACGCGCATCGCCACCGCCCGCGCCACCACGCGCACGCAGTTGTTGGCCGCGAGTAACGGGTGACGAGTGGTCAGTGGTCAGTGGTCAGTGGTCAGTGGTCAGTGGTCAGTGATCAGTGGTCAGTGGTTGGTGGTTGGTGGTTGGTGGTTGGTGGTTGGTGGTTGGTGGTTAGAAATTCACGCATCACGCATCACGCATCACGCGGCACGTTTCACACTTCACGGAGGGACTCGACAGTGACTAACATCTCACTTCACGGACGGCTGGTACTGGCCGACGGCACCGTGCTGGACGGCGGGGGGGCAGGCGCACCCGGCGTCGTCACCGGCGAACTGGTCTTTCAAACCGGCATGGTTGGCTACCAGGAGGCGCTGACCGACCCGTCCTACGCCGGGCAGATCCTCGTGTTCACCTATCCCCTGATCGGCAATTACGGCGCGGGCGGGGCCGCCTGTGAGAGCGATCAGGTCCAGCCCCGCGCCGCGATCTTCCATCACCTGCATGAGTCGGCGGGGCACTACGCCAGCGAGGGCGGCCTGCAACCGGTCCTGGCCGCGCAAGGGGTTCCGGCGCTGAGCGGCATCGACACGCGGGCGCTGGTGCGGCGCATCCGGGCGCACGGGGTGATGCCCGCCGCCGTGGCCGTGGCCGAAACGGTGGGGGCGCTGCCGTCGGTCGCCGATCTGCTGGAACAGGCGCGGGTGGCAGACTATAGCGCCACCGACCATGTCGCCGCCGCCACCTGCCGCGTACCCACCTGGCACCCTCCGACCCACCCCGACGCGCCCACGGTGGCCCTGATCGACTACGGGGCCAAAGGGAGCATCCTCGCCCGGCTGCGGGCCAGCGGCGCGGGCGTGTGGGTGCTGCCTGCGTCTACGACGGCGGAGCAGATCCGCTCGTTGCAACCCGATGCCATCTTGCTGTCCAACGGCCCCGGCGACCCTGGCAACCTGGGGTACGCAGTGGACACGATCCGCACGCTGATCGGGGTGGGCGACCTGCCGATCATGGGCATCTGCCTGGGCCATCAAGTGCTGGCGCAGGCGCTGGGCGGGCGGACGTTCAAGATGACCTACGGGCATCGCGGCATCAACCAGCCGGTGCTGGAGCAGGGCAGCGGGCGGGTGCTGATCACCACCCAGAACCACGGCTATAGCGTGGACGCCGCCTCGCTGCCCGCCGACATCACGATCACCCACACCAACCTGAACGACGGCACGGTCGAAGGGCTGGCCCACCGGCACCTGCCGGTCTGGAGCGTGCAGTGGCACCCCGAAGCCCATCCCGGCCCCGGTGACAGCGACCATCTCTTCGACCGTTTTTTAACCCTGGCGGAGGTGCGCTGTGCCGCTTGACCCGACCATCCGCCGGGTGCTGATCATCGGGTCGGGGCCGATCCAGATCGGGCAGGCCGCCGAGTTCGACTATGCCGGCACTCAGGCCTGTTTGGCCGTGCGCGAGGAAGGGATCGAAACGATCCTGGTCAACTCGAACCCGGCCACCATCCAGACCGACCCGGACATGGCGACGGTGGTCTACATCGAGCCGCTGACCGTGCCGACGCTGGAGGCGATCATCGCACGGGAACGACCCGACGGGCTGATCGCCGGGATGGGCGGGCAAACCGCGCTCAACCTGGCCGTGGCGCTGGATGAGGCCGGGGTGCTGGCCCGCTACGGGGTGCGGCTGCTGGGCACGCCCCTATCGGCGATCCAGGCCGCCGAGGACCGGCTGGCCTTCGCCACCCTGCTGGAACAGATCGGCCAGCCGGTTTTGCCCCATGCGGCGGTCACGTCCGTCGCCGCTGCCGAGGCGTTCGCGGAGGGCACCGGCTTCCCGCTGGTGTTGCGCGCCGCCTTCACCCTGGGCGGCACGGGCAGCGGCGTGGCCTTCGATATGGCCGAACTACGCGCCCGCATGGAGGAAGGGCTACGGCTCAGCCCCGTCGGCCAGGTCTTGCTGGAAAAAAGCGTGTTGGGCTGGGCCGAGATCGAGGTTGAGGTGGTCCGCGACGGGGCCGACAACGCGATCCAGATCTGCAATATGGAGAACCTGGATCCGATGGGCGTCCATACCGGCGAGTCCATTGTGGTCGCACCCACGCAAACGCTGTCGAACGGCGATGTTCAGCGACTCCGCACCGCCGCGCTGACCATCGTGCGGGCGCTGGGCGTGCAAGGCGGTTGCAATTGCCAGTTCGCACTGAACCAAGAGACCGGCGAAGTGGCGGTGATCGAGGTCAACCCGCGCCTGTCGCGCTCATCGGCGCTGGCTTCGAAGGCGACCGGCTACCCCATCGCCCGCGTCGCGGCCAAGATCGCCCTGGGCTACACCCTGGCCGAACTCCGCAACGCCATCACCGGGGCCAGTGCCGCCTTCGAACCGGCCCTGGACTATGTAGTGGTGAAGGTGCCGCGCTGGCCGTTCGACAAGTTCCCCGATGTGGACCCGCACCTGGGCGTGAGCATGAAAAGCACCGGTGAGGTGATGGCGATCGGGCGCACCTTCGAGGCCGCACTGCACAAGGCGCTGCGGAGCCTGGACGATGGCGTGCCCTGGCTCCAGGCCGACCCGGCGCTGGACGACGCCGGGCTGCGCGATGCCCTGACCCGCCCCACCCACCGGCGGCTCCAGGCGATCTACACGGCGCTGGTGCGCGGCTGGTCCCCGGCGCAGATTGAGGCGATCAGCGGCATCCATCCCTGGTTCCTGGCCCGCCTCGCCAAAATTGCCCAGGCGGCCTCCCGGTTGGGGCAGGCCCGGCTCCCGCTCCTTGTGGGGGCAGGCGAAATGTCGGCGGGGCCAGCAGGTCGGACGGGCGAGATCCGCCCTCACCCCGGCCCTCTCCCTGCGGGAGAGGGGGAAATGCTTGAGTATATGGGAAACCCAGGAGAGCAGACCGAAGCCAAGCGGCTGGGGTTTGGCGATGCTCAACTGGAAGCGTTGGCTGGGGTGACGAGCACGCTGCCGGGCGCGACGGTGCGGGCGGCCCGGCAGGCGGCGGGGATCCGGCCTGTCTATAAGATGGTGGACACCTGTGCGGGCGAATTCGAGGCGAGCACGCCGTATTTTTACTCCACCTATGGCGGCGAGGACGAAGCGCCGCCGCTGCCCGGCCCCAAGGCGATCATCCTCGGCGGCGGGCCGATCCGCATCGGCCAGGGCATCGAGTTCGACTACTCGGCGGTCCACGCGGTGCGGACCCTGCGCGAAGCCGGGATCGGCGCGATCATGATCAACAACAACCCGGAGACGGTCAGCACCGATTATAACATCAGCGACCGACTCTACTTCGAGCCATTGAACCTGGAAGACGTGCTGAACATCATCGAGCACGAGGGCGCGGGGCTGCTGGGGGTGATCCCGCAGTTCGGCGGGCAGACCGCGCTCAATCTGGTTGCCCCGCTGGCCCAGGCCGGGGTGCCGATCCTGGGCACCGCACCCGAAGCGATTGCGATGGCCGAGGATCGGAGGCAGACCGGCGCACTGGCCCGGCGGCTGGGTGTGCAGATGCCGCCCTGGGGCACCGCGCACACCGTGGCCGAAGCCCGCGCCGTGGCCGCCGAGGTAGGGTACCCCGCGCTGGTGCGGCCCTCCTATGTACTAGGCGGGCGGGGGATGCGGATTGTGCATACGGCGGACGAATTGGGCGACTACTTCGCCGCGCTTCACGCTGACCTGCGCCGCCACCCGGTGCTGATCGACCGCTTCCTGGAAGGGGCCGTCGAACTGGACGTGGACGCGGTCAGCGACGGCACCGATACGCTGTGCGTGGTCATGGAGCAGGTCGAGTACGCGGGCATCCACTCCGGCGATAGCGCCTGTGTCTACCCGCCGCACACCCTGTCCCCGGCGCTGGTCCTGGCTGCCGAAGAGGCGACGGCGGCGCTGGCCCATGAACTGGGCATTCGCGGGTTGATGAACGTGCAGTACGCGGTCTACGAGGGCACGCTCTACCTGTTGGAGGTGAACGCCCGCGCCAGCCGCACCGTGCCGTTCGCCAGCAAGGCCACCGGGGTGCCCCTGGCCCGGCTGGCGACCCAGATCCTGCTGGGGGCACGGCTGCGCGATCTGCCGACTACGCGGCGCAGCGACCGCGTGGCGGTGAAAGGCCCCGTCCTGCCGTTCCGCAAGCTGCCCGACCTGATCCCGCTGTTGCGCGCCGAAATGCAGAGCACCGGCGAGTCGATGGGCTTGGACACGACGTTCCCTGCCGCCTATGCCAAGGCGCTGCTGGGCGCGGGCGTGCCGCTGATCGCGCCGCCCGGTCCGGTCCTGCTGTGGGCGGCACCCGATGTGGCCTCGCAGGGGGCGGCGGCGACCTGCACCCTGGAACAGGCCGGGTTTACCGTGCGGCGGGCGGAGGCCGATTGCGTGGCCGAAGCCGAGACCGTCCACCCGGCCCTGCTGGTCTGCCTGCTCGATACCCGCCACGCACCCCCCCAGGCGATCCTGCGCTGGGCCGTGGCGCACGGCATCCCGGTCCTCAGCGACCTGCGCGCCCTGGCGGCATATGCCGCGCTACCCCCCGCCGGGGATGTGTTGGTCCCGCTGTCCCTCTAACCCACCCAACCGATCTCCTCGCCGCCCCGGCAGACACGCGCGTCCGCCGGGGCGGCGCATTTCTGCCCGCCCACCTAGCGGATAGTATTATTTTGCGAAGCCGGTTGA
>JBBSAN010000317.1:0-7402 GCA_038252265.1 Chloroflexia bacterium | reverse complement strand
TCGGGGTCGGTGAGCAGGGAGAGAACGGCGGAGCGGATAATGGGGTCGCTGGTGACATAGCTCAGCGCGTCGGCGGCAGTGGCGCGCACGATCCCTTCGGGGTCGGCGAGGAAGGGAAGGAGGGCAGCGCAGACGGCGGGGTCGATAGCGGCGGTGCCCAATGCCTCAGCAACGACCCCGCGTACATACTCATGCTCATCGGCGAGCAGGGGAAGGAGGGCGGAGCGGACGATAGGATCACTAGCAGCACCGCTTAGAGCTTCGATGGCAGGCCCACGTACGCCCGCTTCGGGGTCAGCAAGGAGCGAGATGAGGACAGTGCGGATGGCCGGGTCGCTTGTGGTGCTACTCAACGCGTCGATGGCAAAGACGCGCAAATAATCTTCGGGATCGGCGAGGAGGGCGAGGAGGACGGCGCGGACGGTAGGGTCGCTGGCGACACTCCTCAGCGCTTGGGCGGCAGCATAGCGCACGTAGGCATCGGGATCGACGAGAAGGGGAAGGAGGGCAGCGCGCACGGCGGGGTCGCTGGTCGCGTTGCCCAGCGCTCCGGCGGCAGCCCGGCGCACGTCCTCGTCGGGAGCGGCGAGGAAGGGGAGGAGGGCGGCGCGGACGGCGGGGTCGCTGACTAGCACCCCTATGTGCTCTATATCCTTGCGCTCTATGGCGGCTTCGGCCCATTCCACAATGCCCGTCCGCAGCCCCGTGCCCAGCATCTCCAGCAGCACCTCGCCCGCACTGTCCCGCAACGCCGTCACCTGCGTCTTCGAAAGCAGATCCAATAGCCGCCGCGCCACCTCCTCGCCCAGGCGCGGGTCCACGCCGGGATCATCGGCCAGCACGCGCCCGGCCAGCAGCAGGTTGCGGTGCAGGTAGGGTTCGTAGGGGTCGTCGCGGTCCAGGATCGCCCGCAACAAGTCGGTGGCAACGTCTTGCTGGCTGTTCACGGTGCCGATATAGGCGATAGTGAGCCGGATCACTTCAGTCCAGCGAGGGTCTGAGGAGCGGCGCACGATCTCCGCCTCGATTTCCCGCTCGCGCCTGCTCAGGATACGGCGGGCGGCGAAATACTCCTCGAAGGTCAGATGGCTAAAGCCCCAGCGCTCCGGCCCTTTGGGCGACAGGATGCCAGCGTCGTCGCTTATCTTCTCCAGGAACCGGCGGATCGCGTGCTCCGGGTCGTCGTCCGGGCGCAGCTTGCGCTCGAACTCCACCAGCACGCGCCGTAGTTCGGCCTCGGTCGCCAGCCCGTCAGGCTTGTTGTCGTGCATCCAGTAAGCTAGCTGGGCCACCTGCCGGTCCACTTCCTGTTCATCCAGTTGGATGCCGACCGGCATCCCCGCCCCGCTGCGCGCCTTGCGCCACTCTTCGATCAGCGTGCGCGTGACCAGCCCGTAGAGCTTGACCCGGCGGCGGGGTAGTTCGGTGCTGCCCGCGTAATGCAGCAGCACCAGCATGGTCAGCGTCAGCGGGTTGTCGGCCAGTCGTTGCACGCCGTGGCTGTGCTTGATCGTCTCGATCAGGCTGGCGGCGGCTTGCCTCGCATCCTCTGCCGACTTGCCTCCTTGCCCGTAGACAACCTTGTACCACCCGCCGACAAACTGCGAGATTTGCTCCTCGTTTAGCGCCGTGATCGTCGCTTCGCTGGCTACCTCCAGTGGCAACGGGATGTAGCCGACGATGCGGCTGGTGGCAAGCAGACGATTGCCCGGCTCCAGGGTGCGGGCCAGTTCCACCACCCGGTCACTGACCGTGTTGCGCCAGTCGCTAGCCACCTCATCCAACCCGTCCAGCAGGTAGATCGCCTGTCCGCTGCGCCGCGCATGGGCGAACAGCGTGCCCAACCCTGGCATCTGGCGCTCAGTATAAAACTGTGCTGCATAGCCCTCAATAGAGAGTGCGGACTCTTTTTCCAGTGCCTTGCCATAGGCCGCCAGCGGCAGCCAGATCGGCAACGGGCCGTCCGGCTGGTCCAGCAGGTTCAAGGCCCGTTGGCGCAAGAACGCCGACTTGCCCGATCCCGGATCGCCCAGGATGATCAGTACGGGCTGCTTATCGGCCAGTGCTGCCAGGGGTAGCGGCGCGCTATGCTGGGTCTCTGATACCCTGCCATGTACCACATCATTGCGTTCGCTCCACTCTGCCTCATCATCCGTAATGTTCGGTGTTGGGGCACCGGGATCTCCTAGCATCGCACTTCTGAGAACTTGCAGGGTATGTCTCTGGTATTCTGCTACACGGGCACGAATTAGCGAACCGAATTGCTCAGTCGCCATCAAGGGCACGAAGATTTCGCGCAGTGGCACTCGCATCGCAAACAATCCGGTATTCTGTGGTGGCACCAGCCCGCGCAGGTCCACCATTTGGTAGCGTGTGCGGATGTGGTCCGTGTAGGCAGCGCGAAGCGTGGCACGGCGGGAGTCGCCGCCACCGAGCGTGTTGAGGATGTTTTCGAGTTCTTGCCCCGGTTGGCTGCCCTTGACCGTTTCCCAGGCAGCTTCTATAAACATAACTAGCGCTGACTCCCCACTGTCGAGCGTACCGAGCGCCACCATGTGCTCTAGCGCCGTCTCGACAAAGGTTCTTTCATCGCCTTCGCAATTGATCTGACTTCGCAAATTACGGGGAATATCGGCCAGCAGCGATTTCCGCCCCGCTGCCGTCCCTATCATAGGCAATTCCAGCAGAGCTTCGATCAGTTTTCGGCGTTGGTCGCGGGAGAGGGATTCGCTCATACCGCGAGTCTAGCAGGCGGGGGGCGGACTGTCAAGCAGGAGTAGACGCGGGGGATTTACGTCGGGTCGTCGCCGTCGATCAGTTCCCAGGCGCGGCGGGCGGGGTTCCAGCGGAAGTCGGCGTAGCCCACGCTCAGGGGGGCGGCGGCGGCTCCTTCCACCCAGACCAGCGCTTCGGTCGGTTCGGCCTGGGGGACGTGCCCGATCAGCCAGGCGGTGAGGTCAAGCAGGGTGTGGTAGCCGTGCTGGAGGTCGTTGTCGGTGTCGGCGCGCAGGCTCAGTTCGTTCTTGTCGGTATTGTGGACGGCGCGGAAGCCGTGAGGGCGTTCGGGGTGGCGGGCGTGGTGGGTCGCCAGGTGGCGCGGGCCGAAATGGAACGTCACGCCGGGGGCATCGTCTTCGAGGATCGGCCCCACCTTGCGGTGATCGGCCTGCCGGGTCACCTCGTTCAGCACCGGCTCACTCATCGTCACAATCACCATCACGCCACCCGCCATCCTTGCTCCTCCATGCCATCCAAAATCTAAAATTTAGCGCGCCAGTTCGCGCAGCGCCGCCATGACCAGATCTTCGGTGCCCAGCGTGGGGTCTTTGGGCAGTTTGGGGATCACGGAGCTGATCTCCGCCGTGGTGTAGCCGAGCGAGGTCAGCGCGGCGACCACTTCGCCCGCCGGACCGGCCAGGGCCACGCTGCCAGGCCCCATGCCGATGGCGGCCAGGTCCAGCTTGCCCTTCAGCTCCAGCACCAACCGCTGGGCCAGCTTCTTGCCCACCCCCGGCACGCGGGTCAGCAAGGTCAGGTCGCCCGCCGAGATCGCGTTCTCCAGCGTATCCACCGGCAGGGTGCCGAGGATGGCGAGCGCCAGGCGCGGCCCCACGCCCGTGACGTTGATCAGCGTCTCAAACATCTCCATCTGCTTGGGCGTGCTTGTGCCGTAGAGCGCCATCTGGTCTTCGCGCACGTAAAGATGGGTCAGGACCGTCACGGTCTCGCCCTCGCCCCGCAGGTCGGCCAGCACCGACCCCGGCATGAACACCTTGTAGAAGACCCCATGCACATCAATAATCGCATGGTCGGCCCCCCGACTTAGCAACGTTCCCCGCAGCCCGTTAATCATCGTCTCTCAGTCCTCAGTCCTCAGTTTTCAGTTTTCAGTCCTCAGTTTTCAGTTCTTAGCTCCCGGCCTTGAATTCTCAGCACTCAGCACTCAGTACTCGTCACTCGCGCCGGGCCAGCACCCACAGCCAGCGTTCGTCCTCGTGGGTGCGCGCCTCGGCGGAGGTGATGGCGAACCCGGCGGCCTGGAGCATGGCGAGATTCGCCTCCTGACCGTAGTGGCTCCACCACATCGGCGCGCCCCAGCCTTCCCAGTCGGCCTCGGTGCCTTCCCACTCGCCCACCGCCCACAGGGCCAGGAACGCCCCGCCCGGCTTCAGCCACCTATGGATGCGCGCCACCAGCCTCGCCTGCTCCCCGCGCGGCACATGGATGATCGCGTAGAAGCTTACCACCGCATCGAACGTAGCGGGCGGGAAGTCCAACGCGGCCATATCGGCCTTGAGGAACGTCGCCCCTGGCACCTGCTCCCGCGCCAGTTCCAGTTGCCGCGCCGAAATATCCACCCCGGTAACAGCGAACCGCCCCGCCAGCCAGCGCGTCACCGGCACGCCCGCTCCGCAGCCCAGGTCGAGCACGGTGGCCCCGTCCGGCAACCCCCGCGCCATCTCCTCCAGCGCGGCCAGCGTCACCGGGTCGTCCGTCTTCTTCCCGGCGAGATACTGTTCGGCCATGTGGTCGTATCCCGCTTCGACCAGTCGTTTGTGTTCGTCCATAACGCTCAGTTGCGAGTTGCGAGTTGCGTGCGCTCCATACTCTATATTCTGCACTCCGCACTCCGCATTCCGCACTCAGGATGTGGCCGTGCTGGGGCGTTTGCGCCAGGCACGCTTGGGGCCGGGGCTGCCGGGGGCGGTGCTGCCGTTCGCCGGAGGGGTCGTGCCGGTGCTATTGCCATTCGTGGACGGGGTGCGCGGGCGGCGGGCGGCGGTGGGCGTGCTCGGGTCGCGGTCGGCGGCCTTCTTCGGCTTGGGTTTCTCGGCGACCCGTTGCTCCTCCTCGATTTCGGGGAAATAGCCCGCCGCGCGCAACTCCTTGCTCAGCTTTTGCCAGGGGTCGTCGCGGGTCCAGACGGTGGTGCGCGGCAGGCGGATCACCGCCGTCGTCGAGGTGAGCCGCCGAGCGATAAACGGCTTGAACCGCCGCGAGCCCATGATCTCGTCCAAAATCTCCGAGTCTTCGACCTCCAACAGGGTCGCCTTTTGCAGGATGGCCCGCTTATAGCTGCGCGACCAGTCGGCTATTGATTGGACCACGTTCTGCGGCACGGCCTTCTGGCTGTGGGTGGCGAGGAACTCCTGGATCTGCGGGCCGTTCAGCCCACTCTCGCGGGCGCGCAGCACGCTCGCCTTGTTCAGCACATAGGCACTTACCCGGTCGTGGCGCACCAGATCGGCGGACAGGAGCAGGTTCCAGACCGCCCGCGCATCGGGGTGCATCACCAGCACCTCGAAGTTCGGCTGCACCAGCAGCGCCCGGCGCGGCGGCTCGGTCTCGGCGGCGGTGGTGGCGTGCTCGATCAGTCGCGCCCCCGCCGCAGTCAGGCGGAAGGCCACTGCCGTGCCCGCCGCGTCATAGCCGATGTCCACCACACCCAGCCAGAGGAGGGTCGTTGTCAGCATACTGACCAGCAACGCGCCCTCGTTGCTCATCCAGCGGGCGCTGAAGTCGCGGAGCGCCGCCACGCCCATATAGCGCACCAGTTCGTCCTGGGTATAGAGCAGATAGGGTGTTTTGCCCTGGACATGGGCCAGGAAGCTGTCGAGGCTGACCCAGGTATCGGGCGGGCAGTCGCGCAGGTGGGCCACCAGTTGCTTGCGGGCGCGGGTTGGGTCGGGCGTGCGCCAGATATAGAACTGCGTGGTCGGCTCGAACCAGCGGCGATCCTCCTGCCACAGTGCGAACAGCCGCCGGGCCTGCGATCCGAACGACATTTTGACCCAATCGGCGGCGCGCGGGCCGGGAGCCATGCGGCGGGTCGCTTCGTCCACATGGAGCAGGCTCAGCGAGTCGGCAAAGTGGAGGACCATACCGATGTAGAAGCCGTCGCGCTCCGGGTCATCGGGGTGGAGGTATTGCTCGTTGAGCCGTTTCAGGGCACGCTTGGGCAACTCATTATTATGGAGGTTCAGCGCCACATCACCCTGTATGAAGAAGGCCAGAGTCGAGAGCAGATCCCACGGCAGTTCGGTTGGCAGGCGGGCGTCTACTTTCACCGGGTCCTCGGTCGGGCGAATGTCTGGCACGTCGGAGGCCAGGGCGGCGTGGGGCTTGAGGAACTCGGCGGGGAGGAAGAGCACCGCCCGGTCGTGCCACAACGTCTCAACCACCACTGCGCGGCCTTCCAGCGGGATCAACCGGGAGCGCAGGTCGGCCAGGCTCCAGCCCAATACGGCCTGCACCAGGCGACTCTCGACCTGCCCGCCCTGGCTCAACACGTAGTCGTACAGGCGGCGGCCTTCCGACCCGGCTTCGTTGACCATGCGCTCCCGCGTCTCCTGGGCCCCCAGCAGGGTCGCCAGCGCCTCGATCAGGGCGGTGCGGTGCATATAACGCAGGTCGGCAATGTGCCAGCGGGCGGCGATTTTCTCCAGGGTGGGCTGGTCGTGGCGCTCCAGCAGGACTGGCAGCAGATCGTCAAACGGGGCGGTGCCGTTGTTCTCGCCCACGACCGCGCCCAGGGTGCGGCTCAGTTCCCCGCTCATCGAGACGACCCGGCGGCGGGTGATCGGCACCTGGCTGCGCAGGCCCCAGGCATAGAGGTTGTCGCCCGCCGAGACCAGCCGGTTGCCGCGCACCGACGCTTCTTCGACATCGACCAGGGCCAGCACGGCCAGGCTGAAGAGCAAGCGGTCCACCTCGTCGGCGGGGCGGTCCAGCAGCGCCGGTAAGTCGTCTACAAAGGCCATGATCGACCGCTGCTCCAGCAGCCAGGCCAGGAACGCCCGCTGCTCGACAGTCAATGTCTCCCAGATGGCACGCGTGTTGGTCTTTTCGGCCATCTCGCGGTAGAGCGTGATCGCGGCGTCGTTGTGATTCAGTTGGGGAAGAGGGATTTGCCAGGCAGCGGCAATAGCCTTGAGGTCTTCAAATGAGCGGCCCATCAGCCGCCCCAGTAAATTCTTCACATAGCCTCCTGCTATTTAGCCACGGCGCTTACACGGCGCACAGTACTGTATCATACAAAATTAGGCATGGGTTTGTCAAAACCAGCAACGAGCGTAAGTGTTCAGAAATCAGAAATCAGAAGTCAGATTCTTTCATAAGGAGGCACTGGAATTGTGGTGCGTGGCCTGGCGACGACCGATACAGCCGCTCTTCTGATGTCTGACTTCTGATTTCTGAACACTTACCAACGAGCGATGAGCGATGAGCGATGAGTACGAGTACGAGTACTGAGTGCTGAGTGTTGCGGGACGGATGTAGACCTATCCTTATAGGATAGGAGCGAACAGAAGCGGATGCCCGAACCTTAAGTTCGTGTTTATGATCTTATCTCCCAACCCCCAACCCCAACCCCCAACCCCCGCCCAGTTTTCATGCAACATTA
>JBBSAN010000316.1:0-7415 GCA_038252265.1 Chloroflexia bacterium | reverse complement strand
TGATCCTTGCCACCGGCGGGCTGGGCCTGATCTTCGGCCTCTCGACCAACTCGACGATCAACACCGGCACCGCCGCCAGCGCCGTCTACCAGCAGGGCGCGGTCTATGCCAACGGCGAGTTCATCCAGGTCCACCCCACCGCCATCCCCGGCGAAGACAAACTGCGGCTGATGAGTGAGTCGATTCGGGGCGAGGGCGGGCGGGTCTGGACCTATAAAGACGGCAAGCCCTGGTACTTCCTGGAAGAGAAGTACCCCGAGTACGGCAACCTGGTCCCCCGCGACATCGCCACCCGCGAGATCTTCCACGTCTGCGTGGACATGGGCCTCGGCGTGGACGGCCAGAATCAGGTCTACCTGGACGTGTCGCACCTCGACCCACACATGCTCGAAGTGAAGCTGGGCGGGGTGATGGAGATCTACCGCAAGTTCGTCGGCGACGACCCGGCCAAAGTCCCGATGCGGATCTTTCCCGCCGTCCACTATTCGATGGGCGGGCTGTGGGTGGACCTCGAAGGCGGTATGACCAGCATCCCCGGCCTGTTCGCGGCGGGCGAAGTGGACTACCAGTACCACGGCGCGAACCGCCTGGGGGCCAACTCGCTCCTCTCCTGCATCTATGCCGGGCTGTACAGTGTCGGCCCCGCCGCCACCCGCTGGGCCAAAGAGGCGGCCCGCACGAGCAGCACGGTCGCGCCCGCCGCCTTCAGCCAGGAAGTCATCCGCCAGGAGGAAAACCACCGCTGGCTGATGCGTGCCGACGGGCCAGAAAACCCGTTCGTCCTGCACCGCGAACTGGGCCAGTGGATGAACAACAATGTCACGGTGGTACGGCATAACGCCCGGTTGCAGGAAACGGATAACAAGCTTCAGGAGTTGATGGACCGCTACCGCAAGCTGGGCCTGCCCGACAAGAGCGAGTGGGCCAACCAGCCGCTCTTCTTCTCGCGCCAGTTGTGGAACATGCTGGTGCTGGCCCGCGTGATTACGCTGGGCGCGCTGGCCCGCAACGAGAGCCGGGGCGCGCATTACAAGCCGGAGTTCCCCGACCGTGACGACGCTAATTGGCTGAAGACCACCCGCGCCCGCTTCGTCGGCCCGACCGACGCGCCCGAACTGACCTATGAGCAGGTGGACATCCAGTACATCAAGCCGCGCAAGCGCGACTACTCGGGCAAGAAGGAAACGCCCAAGACCGAAGTGCTGACCGGGATCACCATCACCCCGCCCGCCGCCGCTGTCGCCGCCGTGACCAACGGATCCGGGACGACGACCACCGCCGCGTCCGCCGCCGCTAGTAGCGTAGGTGGCGATGGGGCCAGTGCGGCTCCCGCCAAGGCTCCGGCGACTAACGGACACGCGACTAACGGGCAAACAATCAACGGGCAAACAACCAACGGGCAAGCGACCCCGGCGTCTGACGCCACGCCGATTGCCTCGGGCAGTGCTGAGGGTGGCAAGGGTGAGGCCTAGCCAACAAACGTGATGTAGACTTGTAGGATATGGCGCTGTCCATGGACAGCCGGGCGACCCCCGATGATCGGGGCGGTTCGACCCTTCACGGACGGAGCCGTGTCCCACAATCAACAATGAACGCCATCTAGAGGAGACAGTGATGTCCCAAACTGCAACAACCAGCAGCCCGCGTGCGGCGGCGACCGGGGGCACCCCCCGCACCGTGGCGCTGCGCATCTGGCGGCAGGATCGCCCCAGCGGCGACCCGCAAGCCAACGGGCGCTGGGAAGAGTTCGCGGTCCCGCTGCGGCCCGGCATGAACATCATCTCCTGCTTGCAGGAGATCCGGCGCAACCCGGTGGACGCCGCCGGGCAACCGACCACCCCCGTGGTCTGGGAAGCCTCGTGCCTGGAAGAAGTCTGCGGAGCCTGCACCATGGTGATCAACGGCAAGGTGCGCCAGGCGTGCAGCGCGTTGGTCGAGAACCTGACCCACCCGATCACGCTGGAGCCGTGCAAGACCTTCCCGGTGGTACGCGATCTGGTCGTCAACCGCCAGCGGATGTTCGAGACGTTGAAACGCATCCACGGCTGGATCCCGATCGACGGCACCTATGATCTCGGCCCCGGCCCGCGCCAGGCCGAAGCCGACCGCCAACTCAACTATGTCCTCTCCACCTGTATGACCTGCGGCGCGTGCCTGGAAGCGTGCCCCAACGTCAGCATCGAGTCGCCGTTTATCGGCCCGGCGGCGATCAACCAGGCCCGCCTGTTCAACAGCCACCCCACAGGCAAGATGAACGCCTACGAGCGGCTGGAAGCGTTGATGGACGAGGGCGGGATCGCCTACTGCGGCAACTCGCAAAACTGCGTGCGCGTCTGCCCCAAAGGCATCCCGCTGACCGACTCGATAGCCGAGATGAACCGCCAGGTCAACCTCTACGCGATCAAATCGATCTTCCAGAAGTAAGACCGCGCCCCTAACAGAGAACAAGCAAAGGCCGGAGACAGCAAGTGTCTCCGGCCTTTGCTTGCCTGGGAACCATACCTTAATGCGTCCGCTCCGACATAGTGCGGACCACCTGCGCGACCATCTTGCGCGGGGTGAAGCGCACCGACAGGGTTTGAAGCTGGTTCATCAGGCCAGGGATAATCATCGTCTGTCCCTTGAGCATCGCCCGGTAGCCTTCCGCCGCCACGCTGGCCGCGTCGGCGATCTTGCGCCCGGCGACCAGGCGCGACGCCTCCATCTGCGCCCGCTTTTGGAAGCCGGTCTCGACCGGACCGGGGCAGAGGGCCGTCACCGTCACGCCCGTCCCTTGCAACTCGTTGGCGAGCGCCTCCGACAGGGACAGCACATAGGCTTTGGTGGCGTAATAGACGGCCATCAACGGCCCCGGCGCGAACGCCGCCGTGGAGGCGACGTTGAGGATGCGCCCGCGCCGCCGCTGGACCATATCGCGGGCGAACAGCTTGCTCAGAATGGTCAGGGTGGTGACGTTCGTCGCGATCATCTGCACTTCGGTGGTCAGGTCCGTCTCGATGAACAGGCCATAGAGCGCATACCCGGCGTTGTTGATCAGCACGTCCACGGCGACCGAGTCACCCCGCAACTCGTCGTAAATGGCCTGCGCCGCGCCTGCTTCCGAGAGATCCTTGACCAGCACCCGCACCTGGATTTTATACCGGGCCTGTAGCTCGTCGGCCACCTGCTGGAGCTTCTGCCGGTCCCGCGCCACGATCACCAGGTTGTAGCCGTCCCGCGCCAGCAGCTTGCTGAACTCCAGGCCCAACCCGCTCGATGCGCCGGTGACCAGCGCGGTTTTCGTCCGTTTGCCCTGTCCGGTCGGTTTCATAATTCGTCTCCTCTTTATGTAAATAGGTTTATACTGGTTTACCAATACGGCCAAAAAAGAGGGGGGTGCCCTACCCCGGTTGCGGCTTACACGCTTCGATCTCCGCGATCAACAACTGTAGCTCCGCGATCACCCCGTCATGATCGAGCCAGTAGCCGATCTCCTGCCCGTGCTTCTCGCTCCGCAGCAGCCCGGCATCTTTGAGCACCTTGAGGTGGTGCGAGATCGCCGGGCGGCTCTGCCGAAAATGCCCGGCGATGTCCCCCACATTCATGCGGCCCTGTTCGGCCAGCATGAACACGATCTCCAGCCGCACCGGATCTGCCGCCGCGCCCAGAAACCGGATCACTTCATCTTTGTTCAGCTTACCCATATGGCCTACTTCCGTAAATGAGTTTAAACTTATCTACCCGATTATATCAAAAACGCCCACTGCTGTCAAGCTCCGCCGACGGGTGCCCTGCTTGTGCCTGCCTGGACACCGTGCTATAATTGGCCCACAATATCGGGAGGAGAACAGGAACGTGACGACGAGCAACAAACCGGCAGGGTTCCGCTTCATCGACCTGCCGACGGCGGCAGAGGCGCTGGGCATCAGCCGCACCCAACTGCTGGAATGGGTGGGCGAAGGGCGGATCAAACCGTATCAAGGGTCCGGGCAGGCGGCGGTGTTCCGCAGCCGCGACGTGGAGGCGCTGGCCGCCACCCTGGGCCAGGAGCGGCAAGCCGCCACCGAGGCCGCCGCCGAGGCTGCCGCAGCCGCACCCACCCCCCCCCCGACCGTGATCGTGCCCCGCAAGCGCGAGGGCGGGCTGCGGCGCGACCCGGTCAAGAAGGTCGGCACCCGGCTCAGCCAGGACATGCGCTGGGGCGAAATCACCGACGCGGACCTGGCCGGATGGTTTGACGCGCTGGACCGCCGCTCCTATGGGGCGGTGCGCCATGCCGCACGCCAGGCGATCACCCGCCTGAGCCAGATCCTTGACCTGACCGGCGGGCGCGGCACGACCCTGGCCGACATGGCTGTGCAGGAAAGCGGCAAGACCCCGACGGTGCGTGACATCCTGGCGACAGCGGGAGGCGGGAGCCGGACCGATGAAGAATAGGCCATCCACCCCGCGCTTCTGGACCCTGGCCGAGGCCAACGCCATGCTCCCGCGCCTGGAACAGTTGCTGGAAGACATGCGCGGGCAGGCCCAGGCGCTGGACGAGGCACAGGAACAACTGGGCCAGATGAAGCGGATCGTCCACTCCAACGGCAACGCCGTCCACGTGGAAACGCTGGCCCGGCAGGTGCGCGACCTCCAGAGCACACTGCGCGCCGGGATGGAACAGGTGCAGGAGTGGGGTATCGAAATGAAAGATCTCGACCAGGGGCTGGTCGATTTTCCCTACCGGCGCGGCGGGCGGGTCGTCTACCTCTGCTGGCGGCTGGGGGAGGCGGAGATCGGCTGGTGGCACGAAATCCAGACGGGCTTCGCCGGGCGGCTGCCCATCGACACGCTGTAACTCCCCGGCAGCGGGCGTGCTGCGACCCCGCGCCGGTATTTCCCCTCTACAAGGAGTCACTGATGGATCCCGCGATCAAGAAAAAGGTGCTGCGCCAGTTCACCTACGGTCTCTATATCGTCACCACCACCCACGGCGCGGAGCATAGCGCGTTCACCGCCAACTGGCTGGTCCAGTCGTCGTTCGATCCGCCGATGATCATGATCGCGGTGGAGCAGGACGCGCATTCGCTGGCGATCCTGCAAGCCGGGGGCGTGTTTGCCGTGCATGTGCTGGGGGCCGACCAGCGCGAGATGGCCGGGCAGTTCGGGCGGGCCACCGCCCGGGTGGGCGACAAGCTGGCCGGATACCCCACGCGGCCCGGCAGCACCGGCGCGCCTCTGCTGGACACCACGCTCAGCGCGGTCGAGTGCCGGGTGGTCGGCCAGATCCCCAGCGGCGATCATGTCGTCTTTATCGGGGAGGTCGTGGACGCCCACCTGTTCCAGGAGGCGGGCGACCCGCTGACGATGGCCGCCGCCGGGTTCCGCTATAGCGGTTGACGAGGGGTCAGTGGTCAGTGGTCAGTGGTCAGTGGTCGGTGGTCAGTGGTCGGTGGTCAGTGGTCAGTGGTCAGTGGTCAGTGGTCAGAAGGCCCATCCCGATACGTCGGAATGGGCCTCACTGTAGTCACGCACAGACATTAAACTAACGAGCGTCACCCAAGCAAGGCCAACAGAAGCCCCATGGGTGAGCAAAGGGACTCTGTCATCCTGAGCGCAGCGATGGATCTTCTATGGGGTCTGACCTCTTGCCAGGGCAAGAAGATCCTTCGCGGCGCGCAGGTTGACAGCATCTTAATGCAAACTAACGAGCCTACTACAAGCATTATTCATTGTGCTTTATCACCGCCTGATTCACCACCGTACTTCTGTTCGATAGCGCGGACCCGCGCCATCTGCTGGCGGTTCCAGTCGTCGTCACTGAGGGGGGTGGCGAACCAGGCGTCGAGGATTTCTTTGGCGACGGCGTCGGGGGTGGCCCGCAGGCTGAGAGCCAATACGTTGGCATGGTTCCAGATGCGGGCACCCTTCGCCGTTTCGGCGTCGGCGCAGAGGGCGGCGCGAATGCCGGGCACCTTGTTCGCGGCGATGGTGCAGCCCGTCCCCGTCCAGCACAGCACGATCGCTTCGTCCGCCGCGCCCACCACCACCTGCTCCGCCGCCTGGAGCGTCACCTCGGGCCAGTCGGCTTCTGCCCCCGCCGCCGGGCCGAAGTAGGCCACCGTATGCCCGCGCCGGGTGAGTTCGTCCAGCAGCGTCTCGACCAGATGGGTCCGCTCGTCGGTGCTGACGGCGATTTTCATCCGGGCAGCCCTTCCTCGGAGATGGCGCGCAGGTAGCGGTCCCGCGACCGCAGCACCGCCGCTTTGCCGTCGTGGGTGACGGCACGGTGGGGCCAGCTCGAGTAGACCCGGTCGAATTCGTAGGGAGTGACGGCATCGACAATGCCGTTGACGGCGCGGGCGTTGAGCGGGACCGCGTTGGGATAGCTGTACATGAAGCTGACATAGCGCCGGTCGGAGACGACATAGATCGTGTCGCCGGTCAGCAGCACCCCGCGCCCCGCAGCCCCCGCCGCCCAATGCAGAACCGCCGAGCCGGGGAAGTGCCCCCCGCAGTGGATCAGGGTCAGCCCCTCGCCCAGCGCGCAGGTCGCGCCTTCCCAGTACTGGATCGCCGGGTCGGGGCGCTGCACCCACTCCCGGTTCGCCGCATGGATGTAGATCGGCACGCCGCCGAACGCCTGGCTCCACTCGATCATGGACGAGTGAAAGTGCGGATGCGAGAAGGCGATAGCCGAGATGCCGCCCCGCTCCCGCACCGCCGCCACCGTCGCATCGTCCAGCAGCGACGTGCATTCCCAGAGGATATTGCCCCCCGCCGTCGGCACCAACCGGGCGCATTGGCCGATGGCAAAACCCGGCTCGGTGACTATGTAGGTCAGGCCCGGCTCTTCTTCGCCCAGGGTGTTGTGGTGGTCGCGCTGTAAGTCGGCTAATGTGGTCCACTGCTGCCCGTTCGGCCCGATATACTGCCGATCATCCTCGCAGATCGGGCAATGTTCCGGGGCGTGCTCCGTCGCGGCAAACTGCGTGCCGCAGGTGGCACAGATGTAGTTGTTCAGGGCTAGTTCTCCTCGTTTCAAGCATCCTATGCGATGCGGAGCAACACATCTTTGACGGCTTGCGGCAATTCAACCGCTATGAAATAATCTTCGGGATAGAGGTAGTCCTCACCCGACTCGTCGATAATACGCACATAATGAAGAGTGGCAGCAGCAGCATCCGAGAGTAGTGGATAGAGTTTCCGCACCTCTAGAGCAGCAGCGTAACCCTCGTTGCGAACGCAGACGACAAAATGCAGATCGGTTAAGTTTGTAGGGTGTATCATCTTATATCCAAAAATCGTTTGATTTTGAATTCTTTCTGACCAAGTAACTACTCAGCCTGGCAGATCCGGTAGGAGGGGTGCCCCTCGCCAGACCTGTTCGAGGGCAGTCAGGATAGGCTGACCTTGTTTGTGCAACGTCGAAATGTAACTGCGGATCACACAGA
>JBBSAN010000315.1:0-7460 GCA_038252265.1 Chloroflexia bacterium | reverse complement strand
TCAGCATCAGCCCGAACCAGAAGACCGGCATCGACAGACCAAAGAAGCTGAACAGCGTGACGGCATAATCCAACTTGGAATACTGGCGGATGGCCGATAGCACCCCGATCGGGAAGGCGATGATCAGGCTGACCAGCACCGAGCTAAGCATCAGCACCAGCGTGTTCGGCAGGCGCGACTTGATCTGATCGATCACCGGCTGGCCTTTGGCGACCGTGATCGACTTGCCCCAGTTGCCGGTCAGGAAGCCCGCGCCCTGGATGTGGAAATCGCCAATGGCGATGTCAATCGGGTTGTCGGCTGGTGTGGTCTTCGCCGGATCAAACAACCAGATAAAGTAGCGCTGGTACCACGGCTTGTCCCAGCCCATCAGGTGTTCGAGTTCCTGGATCCGCTTCTTGGTGATCTTGGGGTCGGCCCGCAACGCCGACGCGGGGCTGCCCGGCACCTGCGAGAGCAAGAAGTAGATGAGGAACGTTGCTACGACCAGCACCAACAGGCCCTGCAACGACCGCCGAATGAGATATGTCGTCATACTGAATTCCTCCTAATGCATTGCGGCGGAAGGCAGGAGCCGCACCTGTGGGGATAATTAGGCACTAGTGTAGCAGAAATGGTTCTGCCTGTCAACAACCGCCGGATGGGCGGAAAACCGCAGGGGGCCTGCCGGCAGCCTGCCCATGCTGAACAGGGGCACCATCCCCCGCTTCGCGTGGTAGCTGCGTCCCTGGCGGTCTTCTCGTCACCCCCGGCTTCCATCCCCCTGGCGCGCCGGGTGGTCATTGGGTTTACTTACCCAGTTTGACGCGCCAGGCGGATGCATTCTTTATTCCCCGATCAGGAATAGCGAATCCGTAGATCGGCGGCATAGCGGACAGCCGTCCATCTAGTTGAGAGGAGTAGCAGCGAAGGCTGCGGTTTGTCGGTGGCGGCTCACCGCTTCAGCCGGGGGTCCAGCGCGTCGCGCAGGGCATCACCGACAAAGTTGATCGACAGCACTGTGACTAGGATCAGCAGGCCGGGATAGAGCGCCAGCAAGGGGCGGCTCCAGATCACATCTTGCACGGTGAAGAGCATGTTCCCCCAGGTGGGGGTGAGCGGGTCCACCCCATAGCCGAGATAGCTCAGGGTGGATTCCAGGATGATGAAGTTGCCGGTTGCCAGGGTCGTCGCGACAATGATCGGGGCCAGCGCGTTGGGCAGCATGTGGCGAAAGACGATGCGCCACGGCCCTGCACCCAGCGCCCGCGTCGCTTCGATGAAATTCTGCTCACGCAGGGCGATCAGTTGGCTACGGACCAGGCGGCTGACCCCCATCCAGCCGAACAGGCTGAGGATCAGGGCGAAAATCGCAATCGCCTTCACTTCGGGTGGCTCGAAGCCGAGCAAGAACGGCGCCCGCCAGTTGGCAAACCAGACCCGGAACAGGATCGACAACACCAGCAAGATCGGGAGATCAGGCAGCGAGAGACACAGATCGACGAAGCGCATCATGGTACTATCGATCAGGCCAGGATTATACCCGGCGATGGCCCCATAGAGGCAGCCAAAGGTGATGCCGATGGTGGTAGCCCCCAGCCCGATGAACAGCGACAGCCGCCCCGCCACCAGCAGCCGCTCCAGCATATCCCGCCCGTAATCGTCGGTGCCCAGCAGGTGCTGGGGGCTGGGGTTGGCATACTCTTTTACCACCGAGGGAGCCATGCGGGTATAGCCGTGGAACCCGCTGTAGATCGGGCCGAAAATACAGGCGATGATGAGGATGAAGAGGCTGACCAAGCCCAGCACCGCCAGCCGGTGGCGGCGGAACCGTCGCCAGACAAGGGCGATCTGGCTCGGTTCGGCAGCGGCCAGCCCTTCGTCGCTCCCCGCAAGCGGGTTAATCGTGTCCACAGCCATGCGTGCAGGATTCCTTTCTCTCAGGAATAGCGAATGCGTGGATCGACAAAGGCATAGAGGATATCGGTCAGGGTATTGGCGATGACCACCAGCACGGTGGTGATCACCAGGATATCGAGTAAGAGGGTCCAGTCGTAGTTCAGCGCGTCCCGGTAGAGCTGGCCCATGCCGG
The DNA here is from genome assembly GCA_038252265.1 of Chloroflexia bacterium. Classification (GTDB taxonomy): domain Bacteria; phylum Chloroflexota; class Chloroflexia; order QHBQ01; family JAICKM01; genus JBBSAN01. Next base: position 5,389 of record JBBSAN010000315.1, on the reverse strand, counting down.
GATAGGCGAAGACGCTCTCGACCACAATCGCGCCGCCAAACAGGCTCGGCAGGGTCAGGCCCACCACCGTGAGCAGCGGGATGAGCGCATTCCGCAGCGCGTGTTTGAGGATGACGCTGCGCGGCTTCAGCCCTTTGGCCCAGGCGGTGCGCACGTAGTCTTGCCCCAGCACTTCGAGCATACTCGACCGAATATAGCGGCTCCAGCCCGCGATGGAGATCACGCTGAGCACGGTAACCGGCAGGATGAGGTGCCAGAGGCGGTTGAAAACATTGTTTTCAAAGCCGAAATCCGATAGCCCCCCCGGCGGCAGGTAGGGCAACCCCCAGCGCTTAAAGGTCACCGCGAAGAGGATGATCAACATAATCCCCAGCCAGAATGACGGCATCGACAGGCCAAAGAAGCTGAAGGTGGTCAGCGTGTAGTCGAGCCGAGAATATTGCCGGACGGCGGAAATAATGCCGATGGGGAAGGCGATCAACAGGCTGACCAGGATCGAGCTGCCCATCAGGATCAGCGTGTTGGGCAGGCGACTTTTGATCAGCTCGATCGCCGGGTAGCCGTTGGCGACGGTCATTGACATGCCCCAGTTGCCGGTGAGGAAGCCGGAGCCACGCAGGCGCAAGCTGCCGACACGGATATCAATCGGGTTGTCTTCGGGCCGGACCTTGGCGGGATCGAACAGCCAGATGAAATAGCGCTGGTACCAGGGCTTGTCCCAGCCCATCATCCGTTCCAGGCGCTGCACATCGGCCACCGTCGCCGTGGCCTTGCCGGTATGTGAATCGGCACTGAGCAGCCGGGTGAAGGCGCTCCCCGGCACCTGCCCCAGCAAAAAATAGAGGACAACGGTAGAGAGCCAGAGGATGATGACTCCCTGGATCGCCCGCCGGATCACATATGCCGTCATGTGCGCTCTCCTTCGTGCAGGGGCAAGCCGCCCCGGTAGGGGCTTTATTTATATGGTATACTAACCGGCACCCAAAGCAAAGGTTCATTACCCGGCGGACGAATTTGGTAGCTGTGCGCTTAACCGTGGTCCGTCAATTGATGCCAGATTCACAGGCACGAATTTGATCGATAAACTGGGCCATATCAGGCACGACCACGGTTAAGCGCACAGCTACCACGAATTTTGCAGCGGTGCTATCCCCCGACCAGCAAACCGCACGCCACAAACCGCTTGCACCCACTAGCGCTTTATGGTACAATCCGTGGGGTTTGTGAGGAGCAAACCAACGGCGAATATCTCGTTGACCCCTCAATAAGATCAAGGCCCCCCAACCGCTAGCGTGGTGGCCCGTACTCACAAGGACCGCTTCGCCCGACCATCTTACCAGCCCCCGTCAAGTGTCTATACTGAGGTGCGGATGCTCAGAATCGAAAAGCTCAACAAGGTCTACCCGGATGGGACACGAGCGCTCACCAATCTCTCGATGACCATCCCGAACGGCCAATTCGTGGTCGTGATCGGCCTCAGCGGATCGGGTAAATCCACCATGATGCGCTGTATTAACCGGCTGATCGAGCCGACTTCCGGCAAGATCTGGCTCGATGATGTGGAAATTACCGCCGCTTCCCAGGCGCAACTCGGCCAGATCCGGCGCAACATCGGGATGATCTTCCAGCACTTCAACCTCGTGAATCGCTCCTCGGTCCTCACCAATGTGCTATCCGGTCGTCTTGGCTATGCCAGCACCTTCCCCAGCCTGTTCCGGCGCTTCCCCCGCGCCGACATGGATCGGGCGATGCGGAACTTGCAGCGCGTGGGCATCCCCGAAAAGGCCTACAACCGGGCCGACGCCCTCAGCGGCGGGCAGCGCCAGCGCGTGGGCATCGCCCGTGCCCTGATGCAAGAACCGAAGCTGATGCTGGCCGACGAGCCGGTTGCCAGCCTCGATCCGGCGACCTCGCACTCGGTGATGAAATACCTGGAACAGATTAATAAGGAAGACGGCATCACCGTCATCTGCAATCTCCACTTCCTCAGCCTGGCCCGCCGCTACGCCGACCGGGTGATCGCGCTGAAAGCCGGGGAGATCGTCTTCGACGGCCCGGCGCTGGAGATCGATGATGCCCGGTTCCGCGCCATCTATGGTGAAGATGCGATGGAAGTCGAGATCGGGCCGGGTGACAGCACCCGTACCGCCGAGGGGAGCAGCACCAATGGCAACGCTTGATGAGTCCCGCGTCCCGGCCCGCGTTGACCGGCCCAGCCCCCCTCCCCCCCTGCCGCGGTCGGGCCGCCTACCCATCGGCTGGATTGTGGCGTTTGTGATCTTGCTGGCCGCGAACGGGATCGGGTGGAATATCACCAAAGTCGATCTGGGCACGCTCGTGAGCGACGCGCCGAAGATGGACCGTTTCGTCAAGGCGCTGATTTCGCCCGACATCTTCACCCAGGACCAGGAGAAGCTCCAGATTTCGGTGGACTTTATTGGCCTGGATGCACCCGACCCGGCGGCGACCCCGGTCAGCGCGGCAGTGGCGGCTGTGCCGATCCTCTATGTCCCTGACGTGCCCGATACCGAGCAGTTCCGGCCCATCGAGAATGCCCAGCCGGTCGATCTAAAGCTGAGCATGTCGCCGGGCAGCCTGGCACCCGGCCAGACGGCCACCGTCACCGGCAGCGGCTTCCCCCCAAACACCGAAGGCATTCTGACCTGGAAGCATTTCGGCGGCTTCCCTAAAGAGTTGGTCCACTACCAGGCGGACGGGACCGGCAGCTTCAGCACCCAATTAACCGCGCCGCTAGATGCCAGTCAGGTCAGCGGCGGGGTCTCGCTGTCGGCCACCAGCGGGAAAAACGTGGGCAACATCCGCTTCAGCAAGAGCTTCTTCGATACCGTCCCGATCGCCGATAACAACAGCATTGTCGTGAAGACGGTTGAGACGTTGTTCCTCGCCCTGGTCGGCACGACCTTCGGCGTCCTCTTCAGCCTTCCCCTGAGTTTCCTCGCCGCCCGCAACATCATGGGCCACAACCCGGTGGGCAACACCGTCTACTATTTCACCCGCCTGCTGCTGAACCTGCTGCGCTCGGTCGAGGTCGTGATCATGGCGATTATCTTTGCTGCCTGGGTGGGGATCGGTCCGTTCGCCGGGGTGCTGGCCCTCACCGTCCATGCGGTGGCCTCGCTGGGCAAGCTCTACTCGGAAGCCATTGAGAGCATCGACACCGGGCCAATCGAAGCCATCACGGCCACCGGAGCCAACCGGCTCCAGGTGATCGTCTATGCGGTGGTGCCCCAGGTCATTCCCCAGCTCATCGCGTTTACCCTCTATCGCTGGGACATCAACGTGCGTATGTCCACCGTCGTTGGGTTGGTCGGCGGCGGCGGGGTCGGCTTCCTGCTGATCCAATATATCAACACCCTGGCCTGGCCCCAGGCGGCGGCAGCCCTCTGGGTCATTGCTATCGTGGTGGTCGCGCTGGACTTGATCAGCGCCCGCATCCGCCACGCCGTGCTCTAAGGTATGAGGTATGAGGTCGAGGTACGAGGTATGGGATTTAAGCGTTGAAGTGGGTACGACAAAACTGGAACGTCTACCCTCATACCTCATACCTCGTACCTCACGTCTCTTGGGAGTAATGAGAGCGACCCCACGGCCCGGCGACCACCGTCTGTGGCTGCTCTCGGGTTGGAAAGACGGCTCCATCAGGATTTCACTCATCACAAGGAGGAGAACATTGAAGGGTTTCTTTACATTACGTCGGCGCTATACGATGCTGGCCGTGGCGGTCCTGCTGAGTATGCTGGTCGGCACCGTAGGCATGATGCCGAAGGGTCTCGCGGCCCAGGGCGCGTTTGCCGACCCGGCCTTCCAGAACGTGTGGCAACGCACGGATAAGCTGGTAGCCGACGGCAAGATCGCGCGCACGTGGTTCTGGGGGCCAACGGCGGGCAAAGCGGTGAAAGAAGACTACGCAGAAAGCCCCGGCGGCCAGCGCCAGGTGCAGTATTTCGACAAGAGCCGCATGGAGATCAATAATCCCAACGGCGACAAGACCAGCGCCTTCTATGTCACCAACGGCTTGCTGACCGTCGAGCTGATGAGCGGCAGGATGCGCACCGGCGATAGCACCGTGGTCGAGAAGTGGCCGGCGGACATCCCCATGACGGGCGACTCCAACGATGTGACCGCGCCAAGCTATGCCTCGATGGCGAAAGTGTCGAACGCGGGCACCGATCACCGCTCCGTAGACAAGACCAACCAGACCATCGTGGAAACGATGAGCGCCAACGGCGTGGTCAGCAAGGACACGTCGAAGGGCGGCAAGGCGAAGTACGTGACTTATGTCAAAGAGACGGGCCACAACGTCGCCGACGTGTTCTGGACCTTCCTGAACCAGCAAGGCCCCGTCCTGAGCGGCGGCACCCAGAAGACCGAGCAAGTGATCCAGCCGTGGTTCTATGCCAGCGGCTATCCGATCAGTGAAGCCTACTGGGTGAAGTCCACCGTGGCCGGTAAGACCCAGGATGTGCTGCTCCAGGCGTTCGAGCGCCGCACCCTGACCTACAACCCGACCAACCCGGCGGGCTTCCAGGTCGAAATGGGCAACATCGGCCAGCACTATTATGACTGGCGCTACAACAACGCTGGCCGCGAAGCCCGCGAAATCCCCCCGCCGAAGGTCGTCCCCGCCCAGCCCGCCGCCGGTGAGCTTGGCTCGGCCCAGAACCCGATCAAGATGGCCTTCGTGCCGTCGGCCCAGACCCAGCGCATCCTGACCGGGGCCAAGCCGATTGCCGATCAGTTGACCCAGATCACCGGCTACCAGTTCGAGATCTCGGTGCCGACCAGCTATGCCGCCGTGATCGAGGCAATGGGGTCGGACAAGGCCGACGTGGCCTGGTTCGCGCCGTTCGCCTATGTGCTCGCCAACCAGAAGTACAACGCCCAGGTGATCCTGAGCACGGTGCGTAACAACGCCACCACCTACACCTCGATCTTCATCACCGCCGACCCGTCGGTGAAGACGATCAAGGACCTCCAGGGCAAGAAGTTCGCCTTCGTGGACCCGGCGTCGGCCTCCGGCTACGTCTACCCGCTGGCCTACCTGAAGGCCCAGGGCATCAACCCCGACACGTTCTTCAGCGAGAAGGTCTTCGCCGGCGGCCATGACAAGGTGGTCCAGGCGGTCTACAGCGGCAACGTGTCCGGCGGCGTCTGCTTCGGCGGCCCCCCGAACCCGTTCACCGGCCTGCCGACCGACGCCCGCAGCCTGATCGCCAGCACCAGCAAGGATGTGTATGACAAGGTGCGCGTGATCGGTGAGACGAGCGACATCCCCAATGACACCGTGAGCGTCAGCGGCAAGATGCCCGCCGCGATGCGGGACCGGATCCGCGACGGCCTGCTGGTCATCGCCAGCACCGAAGCGGGC